>CADEFG010000070.1 GCA_902826505.1 uncultured Acidobacteriota bacterium | reverse complement strand
ATGTCGCCCGACGAAATAATTTGATCAGCGGCGGGCTTCAAAAATTCGATTGAAAGGTGTTTCGGCGGCGCGCCGGAATTCGGTAAAGCCGCCCGCTGAAACCGTTTCTTTCAAAACATCTTCGGTCGCCACCGCGCCGAGACCCGTGCCGCCCTGCGCCAGCGAATTTGCCGTGCAGCAGAGCGTCGAAGCGGCTGAAAAAACGCGTCCGATCGGGTTCAGATTTTCTTCGACCGAATTGCCCGCCATCGGTTCGACCAGCAACACGCTGCCGTCGGATTTTAATGTTTCGAATGCCCGTTTTGCCGCGCCTACAGGATCGCCCATGTCGTGCAGGCAATCGAAAAACGCGATCAGATCGTATTGTTCGTCGGGAAAATCGCTGGCGGCGGCGACTTCAAATTTGACGCGGTCAGCAACACCGGCTTTTTCGGCGGCGGCTTGGGCGTGTTTGATCGACGGCTCGTGATTGTCAAAACCGTAAACGATCGAATTCGGATAAGCCTCGGCGAGAATGATCGAAGAAGCGCCATGTCCGCAGCCGACATCGGCGATTTTTCCGCCGGCTTTTAATTTTTCTTCGATGCCGCTCAAAGCGGGAATCCAATCGGCGACAAGATGCATTTGATAACCCGGGCGGAAAAATTTCTCGACCCCGATAAAAAGATCCGGATCGTTGTCGCCCCAGTGCAAGCCGCCGCCATTTTGAAAGGCTTCGGTGATTCGCGGTTCGGCACGCGACATTGCCTTGAGAACATAAAAACCGCCGCCGACATAGAACGGGCTTGATTCGTCGGTCAAAGCCAAACGCTGTTCGGGCGAAAGCGAATATTTACCGCTCGCCGGATCGTAATCGACGTAACCGCTCGACGCCTGATTGACCAGCCATTCGCGGACATACCGTTCGGTGGTCTCGGTTTTGGCGGCTAATTCGGCGGACGTTAACGCGCCGTTTTCGGCTAACGCTTCGTAAAGCCCGAGTTTTATTCCGATGTAGGTCAACACGGAACTTAAAGATGCTCCGAAATCGCCGACAACTTTCCCTAAAAACGCATTCATCTTTTCTTCATTGATATTATTTGTTGCTTGAACCGGTTGCGACATAAAAAAACCTCCTAGTTTGTCGTCATAAAAATCGTGGAAGGCAATTTTGCTTAAGCAGGTTTGTCATTATAAACCCAAAAGAAAACCCTGGCAATCCGATAAATCGGCACATTGCCAGGGTTTTTTAAAGTTTATTGGCGGATTAAACTTTTGGTTTCAAAGAAACGACGACGGCATTGTCGGTAGTCAAAGCCGGAAGTGTTTGCGCCGCAGGACCTTTTAAAACATTGCCGTTCGCCGGATCGAAACGCGAACCGTGGAGCGGACAGGCGATCTGTTTTGTTTTTTCGTCGTAGGCTAAAGTTCCGCCCTTATGCGTGCATTTACCCGAAAACGCGGCGAAATTCGATTCGCCGGTGCGAATAACGAGAACTTTTCCCGATTTTGTCTCGACCGACTGCGAACCGCCGATCTTGTTGAGCGGGCTTGCCGCATCGAGTTTTAAGACCAGGTCGTCGCTTTCGGTCTGCGCGTTCGCCTTTTCCAAGCCGGTCAAACTTAGAACCACGCCGCCGGCGATCGCGCTCGCTTTGACCAGAAACTCACGCCGCCCGCCGCATTTTTGTTCATCACTGCAATTTTCCATCAAAAAATTCTCCTTTTTAATTATGTTGACAAAAATCTACGCTTTAATTTGTCGAAAAGCAATCGAACGTTGTTTTTAGAAACCGACCGCAATTGTGCGCCAAGATTTTACGGTTTAAATCCGACGCTTTGCCAGAGCGCGGCGCAGTCGAACATTCTGCCGCCCGTGACGACATATTTCGTATTGCGAAGATTGCTGATATTTTCGAGCGGATTGCCGTCAACAAGGATCAGATCGGCGATTTTACCCTCTTCGAGCGTGCCCAGATCCTTGTCCATTTTCATCACCCGCGCGGGCACGATGGTTGCCGCCTGAAGCGCTTCGAGCGGCGTAAAACCCGCTTTCACATACAATTCCAGCTCGCGGCGAAGGCTGTGACCGGGAACGACCTGATCGGTTCCGGCAACGATCGTCAAACCGTTTTTGTGAAGCTCGCGCGTAATATTTGAAAAAAGCTCCAAAGTTTCCAGCCCGTAAGCGGCATCTTTCGCGGCGAGCCCGGTATTGTTGATCGGCGCATAAAGCTCGCGCGGAAGTTTTGCCGCGCCCGGTTCGAAAGACGCGAACGGAACATCCGCCGGATGAAACAACATCTCGAAAACAACCAGCGTCGGGTCGAAAACCGTGTTGTGTTCTTTGAAAAATTTGATCGAGTTTTTTACTTCGTCCGAATTGAAATCGATTTTCAGCGGAACGCCGAATTGCGGTTTAAAGCCTTTCGGCGCAAACGGCGCCATCAGATATTGAACGTGATTGATCTGATCCATCCCGGCTTCGACCGCCTGAATCGCAGTCATGCCGCGCGGCACGTGACCGGTCACGGTCAGCCCGAGCCGGTGCGCTTCGTCGCAAATTATTTTGAGAATTTCCGGCGTTATGGAACTGTAAATTTTGATCTGATTAAATCCGGCGTTGTAATAGCGATTGACGGCGGCGCGCGCTTCTTCGGGCGTTTTGCCGCGAATAACACCGAGCGCCGTCGGATGATCGCCGTCAATGATTCCGGCGAGCAACATTCGCGGTCCCAAACCGCGACCTTCCCGGATCGCGTCGCGCACGGAAGTCATAAACTCGAATTCGTTGCCGACATCGCGCACCGTCGTGACGCCCGCCGCGAGATAAACCGGTCCCCATTCGACCTGCTCGAAATGCGCGTGCATATCGAATAATCCGGGCACGACGTATTTACCCTGTGCATCGAACATTTTTGCGCCTTTGGGAATCTTGACGGCGGAGCGCGAACCGAGCGCCGTGATGCGTCCGTTTTCGATGACAATGACCGCGTCTTTGAGCGGTTCTTGGTTTTTTCCGTCAACCAAATTGGCGTTTGTAATGACCAGCGCACCTTTTTGCGTCGGGCTTAATTTTTGCGAGATCTCGGCAAGCGAAGCCATTCCGTCGGCGGCGGCTTTCTCGACAAAGGTCGCGAGTGCCGCTTCATAACCGTCGCGGATTGCTTCGAAATGATCGAATTCGGCGTCAACGCCGACGAGCGCGACGAGATTGTTTTGCCCGTCAAGCCAGATCGATTCGCGTCCCCAGATCAAACCGCTGACGATAAAACGCTCGAGGGCAACGGTTTTATCGCCGATCTTGATCTGGTCTGTCCCGCGTTTTTCGACCGTCACCGCGCCGCTTGGCAGAGTTTCGAGCGCGCTTTTGATCTTATTTTTCGCGAGATAACGCATCAACATTTGCTGCAAGACAGTCGGCGCATAACCGGCGATCGTGAAAAACTTGGCGGGCACGTTGGCGTTTCTCGTTTCCTTGCCTTCACGGATTGACGCGCTTTTTCCGTTGATTTGAATCGAAGTATCGATCGTCGAACCGCGCGCCGTGTTGCCTTTGATCTCAAACGATTCGGGCGTCAGATTTATATTTGTTTTAAGCGTTGCGGTCAACGGAACGGGCGAACCGCGGTCGGTAAATTTGAAGTTTGATTTAACTAAAAGAGAGTCGCCCGTCTGAGTGATTTCATAGGTTTCCTCGCCGATCTCCTGCTGGAATTTATGGAGGCGAAACTTGCCGCTTTCAACGATCGAAGAAGTTTGCGCCGATGTTTGAAGGGCAAAAACAAATAATAAAAAAAGTAAGATTTTGTAATTTAAAGCGCGAAAATATCGTGATCTGACAAAACATTGCATAGGGCGAATTCTCTCCGGAAATGGTTTATTTGGGTGCCGAAATTTTTATACGCAAGCAGAAGATTTAGGTTCTAAAAGATTGAATTAATTTTAAGTTTTTAACAAGCAAAGCCACCCGACTTAGCGCCGGTGGCTTTGCGTTGGGAAAACAACCAGTCCGCGCATTTAATGCCCGGTTTCAAAGTTCGTTTCAAAAGTGGTTTTGCGCTTTGGTATCTTTTATGAAGCGATCTTCAAATCGCGTTCTGCCATCATCGCAAATGAATCAAAGTAATCTACTTCTAATTTTTCACCGCTGAAACGAAAATGATAAAGCGCGCCGGAACTGATGCCTTTTAAAATCAAATTTTCATGACCGGTATATTCAAAAATTCTTGGTTTCTTTTGCGCTTCAGGCTGAAGATCAACAAAATCTTCCGGCTCATCACGCGCAAACTTTCTCGATTCTTCCTTAAACGCCATTCTTTTTTGTCCGCAACAACTCATAATTTCCTCTTTTAATTCGGTGTATTTTTTTCCGTTAATTTAAAAAGTATGCAGGCACCGCCCGAGAGCGCCAGCCAGTAGACAACCGTTTCCTTCCAATCGCTGCCGAGCCAGACGGCAAACGGAATCGAAACCCACATACTCAGACAGTAAAAGCAGTCGAGCAGGTTTCCGAAGAAACCTTGCCCGAACAGCTTTCTGAATTTGATAATCAGATCAAATGGACCGTCCTCCTGCGATAGCAGATGACAGATGCGCCAAACCGCTAATAAACTCAGGAGAAACATGTATGGAGTAGACATATTCACGGATTCAGTTTTTCCATCATAATTTGTCCGTAAGCCTGATAAAGTCCGCTTAAGCCGCTGTTGTAACCGTTGGTCACGCGTTGGCTGGCGGTTAGTCCGAAGGCGTAAATCGTGAAATATTCTCCCGATTTGATCCAGCCGACTTCTCCCGCACCCGGCGAAACGGTGGTCGCGATCAAGCCTGCACCGAATTCGTCGAGCGTGCCGGTATAACCGTCACAATCATTGCGAACGCTGGTCGAAGCTCCACCGGCGAGAACCGAAGCGCCCGCCGCAGTATCCGCCATCGGGCTTGCCTGCAGGGCAATCGTCGGTGACGGGCATCTCGACATCGTGAGGCTGTAGCTGTCGAGAAATCCATAAGGATCGTTTGCCATAAACGATAGCTCCATCGGCGAATTGTTCTGCGCGTCGGTCAAACGGAACAAACCGCATCCGGCATTGACGATCGAAGGATCGGTCAAATTCGGTCCGCTAAAACCGAAATTAATTCCCCGGTTGTGAATAAAGAGGGCAATCATATCGGTTTTTCCGGCGACATGATTTCCGGCGCTGTCGTAGCCGTCGATTCGCAGTAAAAACGTGCCGGGCGTGTGAACGCCGCCAACGATATCATATAACCCTGTTCGCAATTGGATCAGCCGGTCAATATGGGCGTTTTCCCAATCCGTGTTCGGTCCGCCGGCATGAAGTTCGTAGCGAATGTTTTTATAAGCCGGTGTGTTCGGCACGCCGGAAATCGTTGTCGGAAAAGGTCCGACATCGTCGCCGTTATAACCCGGCAAATTTCGTTTGTGAAAAAGCGGGTGTTTATAATTTTCGGTGACGTAGGTCCAAGCCGGCGCGCCGATCAGCGGTTTTCGGGCGATTCGGATCGTGTACCAGCGAATATCATTGTCGGCTAACGGTTTGGTTTCATCGTACAGACAGCCGAAAATATCGATCATTCCGGACCAGGCGGCGCATTCAATGCCAAACCCTGCCTGCGAATTGTGAACCGAAACAACTCCGGTTTCCTCAAAATAGTTGTTATAACCGTAGCGTCTCAATGCCGCTGCCGATGTTGAAGCCGTCGTATTTTGATTGCCGCCGACAAAGACGTTTCCGAGACTACCGATCAGATTGCCGTTAGCACATGCCGAAGTCACGCGAACCGTGGATTTTGGCAGGCACAGATTGATTCGTTTCAAATTCGGAACGTTGTAATATGGTGCGCTTTCATACAACACATCCCACGATGCCACGCCGGTGACTTTGACGATGATGTCCGGATAGGCAAATTCATTGACGCTTTGTCCGGGAAAACTGTCGCCGGCATCTTCCAGACCCGGAAACGTCATGTCGAACGAAAAACGGAAAATGTAGTTGCCGAACATATCGGTAATCGTATCGCCGAGCAGTCGCCGGTTGCCCGTTCCGGTGTAAGGACCTCCGGCTTGTTCCGAAATTGTCCGGTCATATTCTTCGAAAGTGAGCGTCAAGCCCGAACCCGGTTCGACATTGCAGATCCGGAAATAACTGTCGATGACTCTGGCAATTTCGTATTTGTTTGCCGAAAATATCGATTCGGATGCGAGGCTTCTGCTCGCAACGGCTTCTTCGACTCTGAAATTGCTTTCTGCTGGAGCAGCATCCTTAGCGCTGGCTTTGCTGCGCGATTTAGTTGAATCAGCTTCAAGGCGGGTCACGTTCAAAGTCGTTTTGGGCTGCGTCGCTTCGCCAAACAAATCGATCACAACCGGCGTAAAATAAGGCGGATCGGGAGGGTTCGGGTCTATCTTAAAGGGCGGAACTCGTTCCGGATAGAGCTTTTCAACGATTTCCCGCAAACGCGAATTTTTTAATGCCGCCTCTAAAGCCCAGGGCGTTTCGATGACAAATATATCCCTTCGACAAGGGTTGAAAATACAACGTCCGCTGTAAAGTGAAAGGTTGCCGTAAATGATAAAATCATTGGGCGTCGCCGGTCGCGAACAGGAGAGTACCAAATCATCAAAATCCTCATCCGCGCCGCTGTCATTCGATTGAATATCAAAGACGTAATTTAAGCCGATCTGCTGGGGGAATTTAAGTTTTGAATCGGAAAGCTGGAAACCGCTGCCCGGATTATGCTGAATGGCAATCGTCCATTGCGTACCGGTGACCGCGACTGCCGCCGTCGCGGTCACCCCGTTGTATGTGCCGTTGCCGCTTGTCGCGCCTGAAATAATGAATCGTTGTGGAAAGTCTGCGTTTCTGGATTTGACACGCACCGTCCAGTTTCCTTGCATTGTTATAATCATAATCTTAAATTTGCTGACTTTTGTCTGGTTTTCAGCAACCTCCTTCGTTATTTTGGGTTGGGGGCTTTTCTTAAAAGTTCTTTTTTTGATAGAGCTCGTCGTTGGGCAGAATCAACTTTTAAAATAAAGCCGGTTTCGGGTGAATTCATTGACCATTTAAAACGATTTTTATAAGTCAATGAAAAACAAATTTGCAAAACAGTAATAAACGTTTACGCTGTATGTTTAAAGAGACAGTGATCAAAAATAAATTTGCCTAATTTTTTTCAGAGCTTTAAATAAAAAAAGCTGCGAGATTTTTTCTCGCAGCTTTTATTGGACGGTTTTTAAAGCTTTGGTTTGTTTCGCCGGATTATTTTTCGAGAATCAAAACAGCGCCGTCGGCATAAAAAATATCACGAACGGTAAAGTTTTCGGTGAGCAGTTTTTTGAGTTCGGCGATCGCCGCGTCGTCGCTTTGCGGCGAATTTTTGCGCGTCAGTTTGAGAAATTTATAGACGGGTTTCGCGCTCTTTTCGGCAGTTTGCGCGAAAACCAGTTTGGCGCCGATCGTGGCGGCTTCGTCACACGAAGTATCGCCGAGAAACATTCCTTTATAGATATTTCCCGACGAAACTTTTTTGTCGAATTCCTTCTGATATTTGTCGGCATCAAGCAAAATATAAGAAACCGCGTCGCCGGGAACTTTGGCGAGCAGCGCGAATTTTATCAAACCGATGCGTCTGCCGGCGACGAGCTGAAAACCGTTTTGAGCGAGCGAATTTATCTCTTTTTCAAAACCGTTGATATCCTTGAAAAATTTATATTGAATCTTTTCGGTATTTTCGTTTCGCAGGTCTTTTTCGAGCAAAACCGAGACTGCAAAATCGAAAGTTCCGGTTTTGTTAAAAAGCACCTTGAACGGGTGAAAACCTGCCGGAGCATTGTCAAGCGCGGTCTGAAGTTCGGTCGTCGGACTTTTTCCGACGCCGATCTTGCCCGTAAAAACCTTATATTCTTTTATTCTTTCCGAACTGCCGAGACGTTTTTCCAAAAGAAACAGATCGCCTTTGGTTAATTTCCTCATTATTTCAGGCGCCGGAAATTCGATCTTGTCGGTTTCAGATTCCTTCTCAAAACAACCTGTGACCGGCAAGATATGCGTAACATAATAACCGAGTGCGGCTTTGGCATTGAGCCGCGATTCGATAAACCGGCGGTTCGGACTCGTCAGCCAATCGTATTCAAAAGCATCTTCGGCGTCCAATCTCAGAACGGCGGCAAATCTTTGCAGATTAGACGCCATATCACCGCCGTAATTAAAGGCTTTCTCAACCCGATAACCGAGTTTTCCGAGTCTGTTGAGCTCGTTTATAAAGGTATAAAAGTCTTCCGACAGAACAAATTGATCTTTTTCAAGATTTTTTTTGTCCGGTAAATTTTCAACCTTTTTTTCGGGTGTCGCATTTACGCTCGGAGTCGGTGAAGCCTGGACATTTTTATTGCCCGATTGAGCGAAAAGCGGGATTGAGCCGATTAACAAGATAAATAAGCAAAGCCCAAATTCAAACTTCTCAGATTTCATAACATTCTAAGCCGTTTTCGACAAAGTTTCCATATCTTTTTTCCAGCGCAGAACGGGTTTTCGCGCGGCGGTCGCTTCGTCGAGTCTTCCGATGCGCGTCGAATGCGGCGCGTCAATGACGAGCTGCGGATCGTTTTGCGCTTCTTCATTGATGTCTTTCATCGCTTCGATAAAGGCGTCAAGATCTTGTCTGCCGACCGATTCGGTCGGTTCGATGAGCATCGCGCCGTCAACGATCAGCGGGAAATAGATCGTCATCGGGTGAAAACCGTAATCGATCAGGCGTTTCGCAATATCGAGCGTGTGAACGCCTTTGCGCGACTGTTTTTTGTGCGAAAAAATAACCTCGTGCATCGGGTCGGAATCAAACGGTTTATCGAAATCTTCCGCCAGGTAATGCGCCAGATAACGGGCGTTCAAAACCGCCGCTTCGGTCGCTTCGCGCAATCCTTCGGCGCCGTGTGTGTAAATATAGGCGAGCGCGCGAATCATCATTCCGAAATTGCCGTAAAAAGCCTTGACGCGACCGATCGATTCGGGGCGGTTGAAATCAAGCTTGTAGTTTTCGCCGTCCTTTATCACTTGCGGAGTCGGCAAAAACGGTGCGAGTTCCGCCGAACAGCAGCACGGACCGCAGCCCGGACCGCCGCCGCCGTGCGGTGTCGAAAAAGTTTTGTGGAGGTTCAGATGAATGACGTCAACGCCCATATCGCCGGGGCGCGCGACGCCGACGAGCGCGTTCATATTCGCGCCGTCCATATAAACAAGCCCGCCCGCGTCGTGGATGATCGAGCAGATTTCCTTGATGTTTTTCTCGAAGATCCCGACCGTGTTCGGATTCGTGAGCATCAGACCGGCAACGCCGCCTTCGTCGCAAAGCTGGCGGAGATGTTCGAGATCGGTCAGACCTTCGGCGGTCGATTTGATGGTTTTGACCGTAAATCCGGCTAACGCGGCTGACGCCGGATTGGTGCCGTGCGCCGAATCGGGAATCAGCATCACGCGGCGGTTTTTTGATTCTTCGTCGTCGCGTTTGTCAAGAAAGGCGCGGATCACCAAAACGCCGGTCATCTCGCCCTGCGCGCCGGCGGCAGGCTGTAAAGTGATGCCCGGTAGTCCGGTAATTTCCGACAAATCTTGCTGTAAATCGTAGATCAGCTGCAACGCGCCCTGCGCTTCCGCTTCGGGCGCGAGCGGGTGCAGATTGGCAAGCCCGGCGATCCGCGCCACCTTTTCATTGAGCCGCGAATTATATTTCATCGTGCATGAACCCAATGGATACATGCCGAGATCAATCGAATAATTCCACGTCGAAATGCGCGTAAAATGACGAATCACGTCAACTTCGGAAACTTCCGGCACGCCGTCGAGATCGTCGGTGCGGCGCAGCTCGGCGGGCAAAATTTCGTCGAGATTCGTTTCCTCGACGTCGAGTTTCGGCAAGCGGTAACCGACTCTGCCGGTTTGCGAACGGTCAAAGATCAAGCCTTCGTTTTGGGTCGGATGCTGTGTAACTTTTTTAATGCTCATTTTTTGTTTAGTAAATTATTCTTCAATTTTATTTTCGAAAAGGTTTTTGTTTTTTATCGATCGCGAAAAATCCTAAAATCTTAAAAAGCAAAAGTTTACGTGATCGTATGTAATATCAACAGTTTAGAATATAAAAAACAGTAAAATTCCCCAACCGGCACAGATATTACTTTTTAATTTTTATAAATAAGTAATTTGTTTTTTCTTTTTCGAAATATTTTTAACATTGCGCCTTAACGCCTCTGCGGGAAAATAAATTTTTCATTTAGAACAAGTTCATTTCCCGCAGAGGCGCTAAGAAAAATTTCAAGAAACTTAAAAAACAAAAAAATAAGTTCGGATTTAAACTTTTAACTCCTGAAAAGTTTTTATTTTGGATAAATCCTTAAAAGGTCCGTAAGTTCTGACATTGCTGTAAATCCAAAATATCGCGCAAAATAATAATAATACATAAACAGCTTTGACGGTTAAAGCCTTGCCGCGCGAAATCAGAAGATTTAATTCCAACACGATCAGGCATAAAACGACCGGCACGAGCGTAAACGTCAATCTTTCACCGTAATAACCCATCAACCAGAAAAAGATCAGGTAAAGCAAAAAAATTATCGCGAGCATACTTTTCATCAAAAAATAGTGTGGCGAAATTTCGGTTCGTTCTGCCTTTGGCTGAAAAATCAGATTGTAAAGTTTTAAAAGAAAAAGCACGATCAAAAAAACAAAAACCGTTCGATAGATCGAAGTCCAATAGCTCGCCGAAAAGGCAATCAGCTGTTCGTAAAAATCTTTGAAGGAAATCAATAATTTATCAAAGATCCAGACAAATTGCCGGTACGCGCTGACTTCGTGGCTGTAAACTCTGCCGTTGACCGCTAACAAGATCAGCGACCAGAGCAGCGTCGGGAATGTAAAAAGAATAAACGACGGGATCAAGAACTTCTTGAAATTGGCGCGTGAAAAGTTTTTTGACCGGACAAGCTGAATCGAAATTGCCAGCAGGACCGCCGCAAAAAGCACCAGGAAATTCCCGTAAGTAAGCATCAAAAGCCCGCCGAGAATAGAAATCAGATAGATTCTTTTTGGCGCGAGCTCGTCGGCTAAAACGATCCGCAAACAAAAATAGATACAAAGCAGCGGCGAAAGAATCGTCAGCATTTGCTGGTGCGCCGACCAGACGGACGTTTTGACGACGACATTGGAAACCAGCACGACCGCTAGAAAATATTTGAGGATTTGCGGGAAATTTCCCTCCGTTAAAAAACCGGCGATCTGGTCGAAAAGTAAAAGACTGATGACCAAAATCGTAAAATTCAGAAGCATAAAGCCCCAGTAAAACGAATCGGCAAGCAGTTCGTCCTGCGCCGCGATATTTTGCAGCGGAACGAGCGCCAAAAACGGTTTCAGCGCATAACCGACCGCCGCCGCGAGCAAGACGTAAAGCGGTCGGGTCTGGCGGATCGACGATTTATCGAGTAGTTTGACGGGACTTTTCGCCGTTTCGATATAATCGTAAGAATCGCAGTTGAGCGGATAAAAACCGATGGTTCCGACCTCGATAAATTTTCCGCAATATTCTTCCTGGGGGCGCGGCGCAAGCAGAAACAAAAAACAAAGAAACGACGTCAAAGCCGCGTAAATCAGCACTTTTTGATATTTCAATAGTCCATAAAAAAATCTATGCATTGATGAAAATCAGCCTTTGGTGAGCGTGATCTAATTTTTTACACTGGTATCGATAAATTCAAAATCTTCGGTCGGTGCCAGGCTTTTCATCGCCTTTGCGAGCGCTCTCGGAGGCTGGATCAGTTTTCTCGTTTCAAAACTGATCCAGCCGCCGGTTGTCGTCAACCGCGCCGCAAGTTTGCCGTCCTCGCGAAAAAATTCGTTGCGGATCCTGAAGCGCGCCGCGTCTTTGCTGATGCCCGCGTTTTGAAACGTAATGCGGATTTTATCGAGCATATACATTTCTTTGAAATAGGTGATCTCGTCCTTCATTATGACGGGTCCGAAACGCTGCCGCTGAAATTCGTGAACGGGAAAACCGTTCTCGGAAAAAAAGAACATCCGCACGTCGACCGCCAGATCGAGAAACGAAGTGTTGCCCAAATGACCGTTAAAATCGACATTCGCCCAACCGACGTGAAAAGTTTTTTCGTAGATCTGGCTCATCCTTTATACTTTCGGCAAACCACCGCGCGCGATCCGCCCGACGATCTCGCAGAAACGATCGAGTTCCCAGAGCGTCGTGTAAACATTCGGGGTAATGCGGATGCCGGTAAATTCTTCGTGAACGATCGGCGTCGTAAAGATCTTGTGTTTCGCCATCAGATACGAGCCGATCTGCACGGGATCGATGCCGTCGATCTTAAAATTGGCAATTGCACAGGACTGCGCGTCGTCAAACGACGTGTTGAAACCGACTTTCGGAATGTCTTTGAGTTTGTTCATCCAGTAACGCGACAAATACCGCAGACGCGCTTCTTTGCGTTTGCCGCCGATCGCGTTGTGAAACAAAACGGCTTCGCCGATCGCGAGCCGCATTGCCGCCGAATGCGTGCCGATCTCTTCGAATTTGCGGATATCCGTTTTGTTTTTGT
>CADEFG010000069.1 GCA_902826505.1 uncultured Acidobacteriota bacterium | reverse complement strand
TTTTGACGCGCAGATTGAAAAATTCGACGTTTTGTTCCCGACACCGAAAACACGCGTTCTGGAAATGCTCGCCCCCGAAAAGTTTACGGCGAAATTAGATGAACCGGCGCTCAAAGAAGACGCTACGAGCGGACAAAAAGATGAACAATTGCCGACTTACAACGCTTTTTCGATCGACGGCGAAGTGACCGCGCCGCTCGTTTACGTTAATTACGGCGTGCCGCGTGATTACGAAGAACTCGAAAAGCGCGGCATTGAAGTCAAAGGCAAGATCGTCATTGCGCGTTACGGCGGAAGTTGGCGCGGAATCAAGCCGAAAGTCGCCGCAGAACACGGCGCGCTTGCCTGTTTGATCTATTCCGATCCGCGCGACGACGGCTATTTTCAAGGCGACGTTTATCCGAAGGGCGCGTTTCGCAATTCGGAAGGCGCGCAACGCGGTTCGGTTGCCGATATGCCGGTTTTTCCCGGCGATGTTCTGACGCCCGGAATCGGTGCGACCAAAGATGCGAAACGGCTCGACCGCAAAGACGCGCCGACCATTACGAAAATTCCCGTAATGCCGATTTCTTACTGCGATGCTTTGCCCTTGCTGAAAAGTTTGGACGGCGCGGTCGTCCCTGACGCGTGGCGCGGCGCATTGCCGATAACCTATCATTTTGGCGGCAGCGACCGGACGAAAGTTCATTTCAAACTCGAATTTAACTGGGATTTGAAACCCGCCTACAACGTCATCGCCAAATTAAAGGGCGCGGAATTGCCCGACGAATGGATCATTCGCGGAAATCATCACGACGCCTGGGTGAACGGCGCGGATGATCCGATTTCGGGAATGGTTTCGCTTTTGGAAGAAGCGCGCGGCATCGGCGAACTTGCGAAAACAGGTTGGAAACCGAAACGAACGATCGTTTTTGCGGCTTGGGACGCGGAAGAACCGGGATTGATCGGCTCGACCGAATGGGTTGAAACGCACGCCGCCGAACTCAAAAACAAAGCCGCCGTTTATATCAACACCGATTCGAACGGGCGCGGATTTTTAGGCATCGGCGGTTCGCACACGCTCGAAAAATTTGTCAACGAGGTCGCCAAATCGGTTTCCGACCCGCAAACGAAACTGAATGTTTGGGAACGAACCCGCGCCAATCAGATCATCAACGGTTCGCCGACCAACCGGAACGAGATCATCAATCGCAACGATCTGCGGATTTCCGCGCTCGGTTCGGGTTCGGACTACACGCCGTTTCTTCAGCATCTCGGAATTGCCAGCCTGAACATCGGTTTCGGCGGCGAGGACGGCGGCGGTTCGTATCATTCGGTTTATGACTCGTTCGATCATTTCACGCGTTTCGGCGACCCGAATTTCGATTACGGCATCGCGCTTTCAAAAGTTTGCGGGCACGCCGTTTTGCGTTTATCGAACGCCGAGGTGCTGCCGTTTGAGTTTACGAATTTTGCCGATACGGTCGGTGTTTATGTGCGCGAAGTGACCGTTTTGACCGATACGATGCGCGACGAAACAAAAATTTTGAATCAGACGATCTCAAGCGGAATGTGGCAATCCGTGCAAGACCCGACGCAAAAACTGATCGCGCCGAAACCGAAGGAAAATGTGCCATATCTGAATTTTTCGCCGCTGCAAAACGCGCTCGCCAAATTGCAGGAAAGCGCGCGGAATTTTCAAACGGCAACGAGCGGCAAACAAGTTTCGGCGGCGGCGCAAAAATCGCTGGACGAAGTTTTGATGAAAACCGAACGCGCGCTGACGAGTCAAAATGGTCTGCCGCGCCGCGATTGGTTCAAGCATCAGATTTACGCGCCGGGATTTTATACGGGTTACGGCGTGAAAACTCTGCCGTCCGTCCGCGAGGCGATCGAACAGCGCGATTGGAGGGAAGCCGCCGAACAGATCGAAATCGTTTCAAGAACGATCGAAAATTTTGCGCGGGAAATTGATAAAGCAACGAATCTCGTCAAATAAAAACGATTTGCCCGTTAGTTAAAATCAGATCTGACCGCACGGCTTTTTATTTTGAAAGCGAAAAAATTCTGGCAATATCGGTGACAAAAATTTTTTCTTTGCCGACCGTGAAACTTGCCGCATAACCGTGGTCGAGCTGAACGATTTCGCCGCCGCTGCTGGCAACTTTGTTGAGCGAATTCGAAAAACTGCCTTCGTTTTTGATGAAATAGACAAACTTTCCGTCGGTATAAAAATGATTTGCGTGATTTATTTCCGGGGCGATTTTGATAACTTCGCCGCCTTGTTTGGCGAGCTTCATGAGCGAGTTTTTGCCGTTTCCGAGCGTGAAATAAAAATTATCGTCATCGGCGATCAAACCGCTGACGAATTGTTTTTCGGGCGGTGAAAAGATCTTCGATTTTTCACCGCTGTTTTTCGGCAATTTATAAATTCCGTCCGATTGCGCCCAATAAACAAAATCTTTGTCAATGGCAATGCCCGAAGTGATCACGGGTTCGGAAAACGCTTTTGCTTCGCCGCCTTTTTTGTCAGCGACGTAGATCGGCTTTGGTGGAGCATTTTCGCCGCCGAAATTAAACCAATAGATTTTTGAATCATCCATTACCATTTCAGTCGGCATTCCGGTCGTGATCTTTTCGGATTCGCCGCCGTCTTTCGGTGTCCGCCAAATCGCGCCGGACGACCAATAGACGTATTTTTCGTCGGTCATCAACACGAACTGATCGGGCAATACAACATGATCTTTGTCAATTTCGTAGCCTTTGAAAAGCTGGACGGGCTGCCCGCCCGCGAGCGGCATTTTCCAAACTCCGCTCGTGCCTTCGTTGAGGCTGGCGATCGTTCCGCCCGTGATGTAGTAAATAAATTTGTCGTCGGTGGTGATCGCCTGAGGATGGTCAACATTTTCCGCTAAAAGCTGCGCTTTTTGCCATTCCGGTTTTTTTTCCATTTGTGAACAACCCAAAATAGCACTCAACAACGCCGTAATTGATAACAAAAAATTTAGTTTTTTCATCTATTTTTTCTTTCGCGTATCTTCAAGGAGTTCCGGCACGACGATCTTGTCTTTTCCGTCTTTGCCTTTTTCCCAAACAAAACTTTTCGACGGTTCGGGCGGCGGTTGAATGTTGCCGACCGGATTTTTCCACGATTTGAGCCACGGATATTTCTTAAAATCCGTTTTGCGGTAATCAACATTGCCCGATTCGGTGTCAATAATTCTCAAATAAAGATATTCTTTCTTGCCTTCTTTTTGGACCATACTGTCAACCATCGCGACAACGGTTTTCAAATCCGGCGAAATGCCGATCACATAGGTCACCGGCGCCGAGCTTTTGGGGTCAAGGAACGGCATTCCTTTGACCTCGATCTTTGCGCCGGTTTCGACATTGACGAAAAATTTTCTGAACAAAAGCCAGCGTCCGTCGGCGTTGATCCAAACGCTGCCGCCGCCTTCGTCGAGCTTTTGAATTTCGGGCTGATCGCCCTTCATCCGCAAAATATAGGTCGTCGCGTAATTTTCGGTGACATCGCCGCCGCATTGCAGAATTTCAACCTGCGGGTTCGGGCTCGAATCGCAACCGCCGATCTTGTCGGCAAAATCCGGGTCATCGGTCGGCGTCCACGGTTTTCCGTTAACGAAAAAATATTGTTTGACATCACGATAAACATAACTGCTGCCGATGCGCAGGGATTTCAGCCCCTTGGCAAATTTCAATCTGCCGCGTTCGACCTTTTGCGCGTCCGGATCATCGGCATCGGTATTTTTACTCGTGCAGCCGAAAACGAGAAACAGCCACACGGCACCCAGAATTGATAAATTTTTACGGTTTATTTTCATTAAATTTCCGTGCATTGCTGATAAGTTGCCGTGTAGCTCGAAAATTTATTCGTGTCGTAGTTTTTGCCGTAAGTCGGAATTTTCAAAGTTGTTTTGCCAAGCGTCCAAACGATCTTTTTCGTGCGCGGCGGAAGCTCGTAGGGAATTGTGCCACTGAATTTGATTGTCAAAAGATTGCCCGATCTTGTTCCCGTAAACTCAAAAGTTTCGGCGGAATTTGAATCGTCGTCGCCCGAATTCTCAAACGTTCCTTCAACTTTGCTGCCCGTAATGGTGAATGAAACGGTTTGAAGTTGTTTCAAGCCTTCGTTTTTGAAACACCGATCGGTTTGCGCCGAAACTGTCAAAATTCCGCAAGTCAGACAAAATAGAAATGCCGCAAATAGTTTATTCATAATAAATTAAAGACAGTCTGGAATGATAACCGAAACAAGTTGGACGAGCAAAACAAATTTCGTTTTGCTCGTTTTCGGAACATTCGCGCTAAAATTAAATTTTCTTAATGACAGTCGGATTGTCATCCGCTATTTTTGTCGCTTTGTCGGCTAATTCCTGGGCTTCTTTGGATAACTTCTGAACTTTTTCGACAATTTTAGCCGATTCCTCTTTATAATCGTTTTTGTTTTTGCTGTCGCTCAAAATTTTTGGGATTGCCTTAAAGGCATTCGCTAACTCGGCACGCTTTTTAAATTCCGCCGCTTTGGCAGCAAGATATTCCTTAAATTTTTCGTTTAACTTTAATTTACTTGCTTCGTCGAATTTATCACCGGCTTTTTGGAAATTATCAGACATCGAATTATAAAGCGGCATCAATTCTTTGTTCCCAAAATCAACTGCGGAGTTCTTTTCGTCCTCGGTTTGTGCCTCTTTAACTTTTTGATCGAATTCGCCGCCTTTGGTTTTAACCTGGTCAAAGTTATTGTTTCCTTCGACGATCGCTTTATTTGCTTCGGCAACCAGCGCATTTGCCTTTTCGGTGTCATCGCCCGAACATGCCAAACCTGCAAAAATCACCATTAAAATCGCTAAAATAGCCGTTATGTTTTTCATTTTATCTCCTGTTTTTTCTTAACTCTAAAATTATTAATATGTTCTTAAAATTCGTAAATGTTCCGGTTAAAACCGTTAACCGGCAAAACTGACCAAAATCATCAAAATAAAGATCACGCCGAGAACGATAAAAATCCCGCCGCCGAACCGATGCCAAAAAACGCCCGGACGCGTTTTTAAAGGCGTCACCACATATTTCGGATTGTCGGGATGAAAGCTGATCTTTATCTTGTCGCCTTCTTTAACCGCGTCATATTCGTCGCGGTCAACCTGCGCTTCGATCGAATCAAATTCATCATGATTCCCATTTTTGGCGTAAGAAAGTTCCAAATAATTCACATTGACGGTTCCGTTGTCGTGATCGTTGACGCCGCTCGAACTCTCCGACCGAATAACTTTGCGGCGCACTTCCGCCTGATAAGTTTTGCCTTCTTTTCCGACCGCCGCGTCGTAAAGTGCGCGGTCGGCGCTTCCGCCCATCCAAATATAAACTCCGGCAGCGATAAATCCGGCGGCAATCAAAAAAGCCAAAAGTCTGGGCGGGATAATCTCATGTAAACATTCCCTATCGTCCTCTGATCGGCTTACGGCAATGTTTGTTATTGAGCCGTAAAATCTGTTAATGGATTTCCGTAAAAAGCGTCGGTTTTCCACGCTTGCAGATTTAATCCGGGTTCTTTGACGGGAATTACCTTGACCGGAATGATCGTTCCCATTCCGCTGAAACCGTTTTTCGCGGCGATCTCGTTGTCCGCGAGCTTGCCGTCGCTCCCGACCGTAAAGCTCGCCGTGCGCACGATCTCGTCGTCAAGCAAAACTTTTATTTCGTATATTCCCGGATTCTTTTTCATAATAAACACGTCGGAAACCGAACTTTCATCGGCATAACCGAGAATTTTGAAAAAGTCGAACTTCCAATATCCCCAACGAAATTCGCCCGAATCGTCGCCTTCGGCAATGATCGGTTTAACTTCGTTGGCAACGCCTTTATCGGTGGATTTTGTGTTCGCGATTTGTTTGCCGTTGTAAAAAATATATGCGCCGATGCGGTCGGAATTAATGTTGCCGCGCATCCACATTCCGACGTTCAAACGCGGTGATTTCGGATTCTCGCGGGTGTTCAAACTGATGTAACCGATCGGCAAAGCCCAATCGTGTTCGACATAGAACGCGTATTGATTTTTGAAATTTACGTTGGTTGTTCCGGCAAATTTTTTCCCGACTTTGTATGTTCCGCGATACATTTCCTGCGAAGTTCCGTTCAGATTGTTTTTGAGCGTGATTTTAAACCCGAAAGTTCCGGTCGCGATCGTCGTCGTTTTATCAATATTGCTCGCAAGATTTCCCGATTCGACATCGTAAGTTTGTCCGGCTTCGACCGAAAATGGTCTCGACTCCCAACTAAACCAAGGCTTACCGTCGGTCGTCGTAAATTCGACGGTGAAAAAACTCGCATCGGGGATCGGTCCCGTGACCGAAAAACTGACCTGCGGTTTCCAGCTCCAAAAATTCGGCAAATCCGGCTGTTTCCAGTAGCGTCTTTCAAGCTGAGCGCGAACCATCAGTGTCGGTTTCAAAATGGTCGTCGCCGGTGTTTGCGCCAAAGCGGTCAGGCTAAAACTAAAAATAAACGTAAAAATTGCAAAAATCTTTTTCATAAAAATTTCTCCGTTTAGTGGCTGCCGGACATGTAGAAAATTCCGCCCAATGCGCCTAACAGAATAATCGCGACCGGAATTGCGAGCACTGCTGCCGCCACCGCGATAATGATGTAAATTGTTTTTTTATTATTGTCTGCCATAATTTCTCACTTTTTTATTGAGCCGAAAAACCGTTCAAAGGATTAAAAAACAGGGCTTCGGTTTGCCACGCGGTGGCATTAAATTTACCGTCGCCCGCGCCGAGAACTTGCGCCGGAACGATCATTCGCACACCGCCGAGCGTGGCGCCTTTGGCAACATTGTTGTCAACGATCTTGCCGTCTTTACCGACCGTGAATTTTATTGATCGTGAAAGCTGATTGTCGCGCATGATTTTGATCTCGTATTCGCCCGGATTTTTGTCGAGAAAGAACTGCCCGGTATAACTGCTCGCGCTTTCGCTTTTGTTGAACCCGCGCACGGTTGCAAACGTTATTTCCCAAATCGCCCAGCGGTGACTCGGTTCATCGGCTCCGGACGTGTAAACCGTTCTTTCGGATAAACCGCTGTTCGTCTGTTTGGCGATCTGTTTGCCGCCAAAGAAAAGATATGCTTCGAGCTTTGCCGAATCGACCTCGCCGCGCAGACAAACCTGCGTTGCAAGCTGCGGGACATTTTCGTCCGATTGCGGGTTGAGCCAGAGATAAGCCATCGGCAGATGCCAGTCGTAATCGATAAAAAAATCCTTTTTGTTTTTGTATTCGGGGATTTTTTGGTCGAGCAAATAGGTGCCGACCTTGATCTTTCCGCTGAAGAGCGTGGCGTCCGTTCCGTTTAAGGAATTTTTCATCTTGATCCGAAATGGGAAAACTCCTTCGTTCAAAATTGCCTGTTTTTCCAATTCATACTCGTCGACGCTATCGGCTTTGATTGTTTCCCAAATATCGTCGCCGAGTTCGGGTGTCCGCAGATTGACCTTCATCCAGGGTTTGCCGTCGGGCATCTCAAACTCGGCATAAAGTTTATTTCCACCTTCGATCGGTCCGAGAACCTCGAATTGGATCTGCGGAACCCAGCTATAGGTGTCATAGACGGGTTCGGCAGCTTTCGGATTTTTCCAGTAGCGCAAAAATCTTTTCGGCGTCACCTGAATGGTTCGTTTGAGCAGAGTCGGTCCGGCGGCAAAAGCCGAAAATGATAATAAAAATAATGCAATGCTTAAAATTAGTACTTTTTTCATAAAGCTTTCCTCTGAGTTCCGGAAAAACCGGACGATTCAAAATTTGTTTTTGGGACGCGGTTCTCCCGGTTTCGGCGCTAATGCCGGACATCAATTCCGATCTGGTTTTGTTTTGGTCGAACTTTTGTTTTACCCGCCCGACGATGATTTGAAAGGGGTTAGTCGATCATCGCCAGGCGGGGCTTCAGGGGTAAGGGAGTTAAATTCCGTATTTTGCTGATCAATAACGTTGTCGAAATAAAATTGTCAATTCGCAAACCAGTTTCAAAAATTGCCCTAATAATTTTCGGCGGCGATTTTTATTTCCGCGCCTATCTTGATACTCGCAAAACTGCGCCCAACTTGATTTTGCGGGCGTTTGAATAAGCCATTTCCTGCAGGCATTTTTTTGTTTTCAGGTCAACGTATTTTTTGTATTTGGCGGGCAGATTCGATTTTCTTGCCTGTTCGAGATCGGCGATCGCTTCGCTGTAATTTTTGATGCTTTGCGCGTAATGCCAGATCGAGATTTCGCCAAGCTTGAGGTTCGGGTTGTCGGAATCGCAATCGGTTTGGGCAAAAGAAATGTCGGCGTATTTCATTTCCTTTTCAGCCAATGCGATCGATTTTCTCGCGGTTTCGATAAATTTTTTGGCTTGGCTGTCAAGACTGTTTTCGGCTAAGAACGGGAATAATGAATTGATAAAAATCGGCATGGCGTTGGTCATAATTATTTCTCCTTGGTTATCTGTTTTTCTATTTGTTTGATCGTTTCTATTTCTAAAATGGAATTTTCGTTATTTAATCCCGGTAAATCGTTCGTTTGAAGCAGCAGAATTTCCTTGATGCTTCCGCCGTCCTGATTTCTCAGGAAAACGGTTTCGGTTCTGATGACCGTAATTTTTGTTCGCTTTATAATTCTCAATTTCTGCTCCAACCATTTTTTTTAACTGCGGTGCCGGAAAAGCTTTTGTTATCTTCTGACGCTGACTTATTTGTTCTTCAAGCGCGTTTTCCTGTCCACGCTTCCAACTTTGACAAAATTAGTGGTGAAAGTCGTTCTCAAACGGTGAAAATTTTGGTAACCTTTAGTGAAAGATTACGGTGAAAAACGGTGAAAAACGGTGAAAAGAATTAAGTTCTTTATTTGCACTAAATATGGGAACTGAAAATTGTCGTTACTATGAATTTGACGAGTATAAAATCGATGCTCGAAGGCGAATTTTATTCAAAAACGGCGAGCGGGTTCAACTTTCGTCACGAATTTTTGATCTGCTGCTTGTGCTCGTCGAGAATGAAGGTCGGATTTTAGACCACGACGAGCTGCTCGACAAGGTTTGGGACGGAATGTTCGTCGAACAATCGAACCTCAAAAAAAGCGTTTCGGCGCTGCGGCATATTTTGGGCGAGCAGCCAAACGAAAGTTTGTATATCAAAACCGTTCCGCGACGCGGCTACAGTTTTGTCGCCGATGTCCGCGCGATTCCCGAAAATCAAAACGAACCGCTTTACGTTAAAGAAACCCGCGAAGAAATCATCGTCGAGGAAGAAATCTTCGATTACGATTCCCCGGAACAAATCATCGAGACTCGAGCAAAAGAGATAAATCTTTTGCCCGAAACCAGCCAAACCGATGCCAACAATCGGGCGCAAACAGCAGAATCCTCTCACGGCGGCAAAAAAAATAAGCTTTTCCGCCGCATCGCGGTGATCTCGCTCGCCGTTTTCGCCGTCGTTGCGGTTATCGCTTTTGCCGCATTGAAGTTGAGGCGTTCGCCGGCGCCGAATTTTTCGGTTGAAAATGTCCGGACGACGAAATTGATCAACGAAGGTTTGGCGGCAAACAACGCGAATATCTCATTTGACGGAAAGTTTATCGTGTACGCCGTTTCCGAAAAGGGGAAAAATGGTCTGGTCGTCAAACAGCTCGCTACCGGAAGTGTCAGGATTCTTGTTCCGGAACAGCCGAATGTCTTTTTCTGGGGCTATAATTTCGCGCCCGAGAGCGATTATGTCTATTACATTCTCCACAACTTTTCCGACCCGTCGAAAAGCGGTTTGTATAAAATCCCGTTTCTGGGCGGCGCGGCTCAACGAATAGCCGAAAAAGTTTCGGGTTATATCACGGCTTCGCCCGACGGCAAAAGGCTCGCGTTTGTGCGCGTGCTTGAAAATTTCCACAGCGAAATCGTGACGATCAACCCCGACGGCAGCGATGAACGGCGGATTGCCGTCTTTGACGATAAATACCGAATTTGGGGCGTTGCCTGGGCAGAGAACGCCGAAAGTTTGCTCTGCACATTTCGCAAGCAAACCGATGAAAAAACAGTTTATTATGTTTCCGAGATCGCGATCGAGAGCGGCAAGGAAAAAATAATTCTGCCCGACCAGACCAA
Organism: uncultured Acidobacteriota bacterium; assembly: GCA_902826505.1. Classification (GTDB taxonomy): domain Bacteria; phylum Acidobacteriota; class Blastocatellia; order Pyrinomonadales; family Pyrinomonadaceae; genus JAFDVJ01. The sequence goes on along the minus strand of CADEFG010000069.1, from coordinate 2,478 downwards.
TAATCTGCTCAGCGCCGTCTGGCTGCCGGGCAAACAAAGCCTGCTCGTTTCGATGAGCGAGCCAAATGCCATCAGCCGCCAGATCTGGCAGTTTTTTCCCGGCACGGGCGAGCGCCGCCGCGTGACGAACGATAATGTCGCGTACTGGTTTTTGAGTCTCGCGCGAGATGGTAAAACGCTTGTTTCCGTTCAGGAAACGCGTCCGGCAACGATTTGGACAACCGACCTCAATTTTACCAACTTTCGCCAGATTTCGACCGGCGCGAACGAATTTCAGCGGGCATTCTGGACAGCCGACGGAAAAATCGTTTATCAAATGACCGAAAACCGTCAGGAAGCATTGTGGACAATGACTACGGAAGGCGCGCAAAAATTGAAGTTGACCGATGGAAACGATTCTTTCGACCTCAACCCGCGAATTTCCGACAACCGCCGAATGATGACATTTGCTTCAAAGCGGACTGGCAACAGCCAAATTTGGGGCATTGAACCGGACGGCAGAAATCTGCGGCAGCTGACCTTTGATTTAAAAACACCGACCGCCGAGTCGAAATTGTTGGGCGACGGTCAAACGCTCGTTTATACTTCGTATATTTCGCCGTTTGGCTGGACATTATTCAAAAGAACGCCTGACGGACAAGAAAAACAACTAACGAAAGTGACGGTCGAGGCTTGGGACGTTTCGCCCGACGAGCATTTGCTTGCCTTTAGCGGCACCGACCGGCAAACTCAAAAACCGCAGATTTATGTGCAAAATTTAGAAACCGACGAAATTATCAAAACTTTCGATGTCCGGGCAAGCCACGCACTCTGCTGGACACGCGACGGGCAAGCGATCATTTTCGGCTCGCGGCGCGAAGGCACCAGCGGTGAAATAATGATCCAGCCGCTTAACGGCGCATCGCCAAAAATTTATAACAGCCCCGAATCGGAGCGGATCATCTCGCTCGATCTGTCGCCCGACGGTCAAAATCTTTTAGTCGTCCGCAACACCATCAACAGCGACGTGGTTTTGATCCAAGCCGCCGATGAACAATAAAATCCAAACGACCCGCGCGCCGCAAATATTTCTCCGATCGGCGCAAAAGCAGTCGCTTTCAGCGACCTCAAGCATTTAAGACGCGCAGGCTTGATCTTTTTTCATGCAACGGAAATTTGCAATAAATTAAGGGATGAAGGCGGAAGCCACGGGAATTTCATTCGTCACACTCCAATGAATTCCGAGCAAAGTATTGTTTGAACTTTCCAAGGTGTACCAATCGCCGTTTGACGGTCGGAAAACGGCAAAATCTGTTTGCCGGTCGCCGTCAAATTTCGAGACGGCTGGTTGCAGCACCGGTATTCGGGCGCGAAAAACATCTTCGGCTTTTAGCACGGGATGACTTTTCAAAATTTTTTTCGCGTTTTTCAACCGACGTGGTTCAATTTGTCAAAAAATAGGATGCAAATCGTTCTCAAAAGGTGAAAAGTTTGGTAATTTAAAAGGAACCTTCAAAGTGAAAAAGTGGCAAAACGTAACTTGATTTCAATCCCTTAAAAATTAACAGGTTGTATGAACGGAAATAACATTCGATTTTATGATTTCGGTGAATTTCGGCTGGATGTTAGAAGGAGAATTCTGATCCAAAACGAGAATCGGATTCCGCTGACCGCCAAGGTTTTCGAGCTTCTCTATTTGATGGTGCAGAACGAAGGTCAAGTTCTCGAACACGACGAGCTGCTCGACAAGGTTTGGGATGGAATGTTCGTCGAACAATCGAATCTGAAAAAGAATATTTCAACTTTACGGCATATTTTAGGCGAAAAACCGAACGAAAGCTTTTATATCAAAACCGTTCCGCGCCGCGGTTATAGTTTTGTCGCCAATGTCCGCGCGATTTCCGAGTCATCGGAAACCGCCATTTATCGCGAGGTCGAAACCGAAGTGCTGATCGAAGAAGAGATCATCGAAACCGAATCGCCGGTCGAAACCTCCAGACTTTTGCTGGCGGTCAATTCCGCAAGCTTTTTCGATCGACTGAAATCTTACAAAACCACGCTTGTTTTTGCGGTTTTACTGCTTTTTGCCGTCGCGGCTTTTTTTATTGTCAGACAAATTCCCGCCGCTGCAACGCTCAATTATTCGATCGAAAACGTGCGCGCCAAACGTCTCACAAACGAGGGAAATCTCGGAAATTCGGCGCCAATCTCGCCCGATGGTAATTTTCTGGTCTATCCGGTTTATCTGGGCGAAGATGGCAGCTTGTGGCTCAAACAGATTCAAACCGGAAGCTCGGCGCGCCTGACGCCTTCGATGAAAGCGCGGTTTTGGGCGTATGATTATTCGCCCGACGGAAATTACGTTTATTACATCATCAACGAATTGGACGAACCTGAGCTGAGCGGTTTATACCGAATTCCGACGCTCGGCGGGACTCCGCAAAAACTTATTGACCGCGCCAATGGCGGTTTATCGTTTGCAGCCGACGGGAGCCGTTT
>CADEFG010000068.1 GCA_902826505.1 uncultured Acidobacteriota bacterium | reverse complement strand
GGCGAATATGACCGATTTTACGGCGATGAACGTGGTTTACGCGAAATAGTTCAGCGAAAACAAACCGGCTCGCGCAACGGTGCAAGCGGCGCGTCTGCCGCGCGATGCGCGCGTTGAAATCGACTGCATCGCAATTGTTTAATTCAGAGTCCCGAATCCAAAGTCTTAAAAAAACTGACTCAAGACTCTGGACTAAAAAGAAAAGCCAAACGTGAAAAAATTCTCACGCTTGGCAACCAAAGTAACAAGTAGTATCTCAAAGAGTTACACAGCTTTGACAATTTTGCCGGATTTAATACAGCGAGTGCAAACTTTCTTGCGTCCGTTGCCGCCCGTGGGCAGCTGAACGCGGATCGATTGCAGATTCGGATTAAAGCGACGACGTGTTTTGTTGTTAGCGTGTGAAACATTGTTTCCGAATTGCGGACCTTTTCCGCAGACATCGCATCGTTTTGCCATAATATTTAAAAGCCTCCAAGTAAAATAATAACGAGGTATAAAAAATAAGAGTTTTTGTAAAACTCAAAAATAGATTTTATAACAAATAAACTTAGGTTTAGTCAAGCAATGATAAAGATTGTTAATTTTGAAGGAGTAAAAGCCATAGTGCGAAAAGCTAATTTTACTATTATCGGCACTGCCTTTTTGGCAGTTGCCGCATTTATTTTGAGCGGTTGTCCGGGGACGGGTGGGGATAATTCAAACCGCGGATCAAATCCGACGATTGACCTGAACGAAGCCGCCGCGACCGTCAACGGAAAACCCATTAAGTTGGAAGAAGTCGAGCGCATCATCAAACAACAGGCGCAGGGACAGGAATCAAAACTTTCCCCGCTCGAACTGGCGCAGGCGCGTCTGCAGGTTTTGCAGGAATTGATCCAAAGCGAGGTTTTGTATCAAAAAGCCGAAGCCGAAGCGACCGTGCCGACCGAAGAAGAAGTGACGAACGAACTCAACCGTTTGAAAACTTCGAGCGGAAAATCGCAGGAAGAGTTTGAAAAAGATTTGAAAGCCGCCAATGAAACCGAAGCCTCGCTTCGTGACAAAGTTAAAAAACAACTGGCGGTGAAAAAGCTCGAAGAAAAGATCACCGGCAAGGTCGAACCGCCGAAAGATAGCGAGATCGACGCGTTTTATAACGGCAACAAACAGGCTTTCGTCAAGAAAAAAGGCGTCAAATTAGCGGCAATCGTCGTTGACCCGGCAAATAACGGCGAAGGCGACACGACCATTGATGAACAAAGCGCGGTTTTGCGCGGCAATGAAATCATCAAACAATTACAGGCGGGCGAAGATTTTGCCAAAATTGCGCGGGAAAAAAGCGAAGACCAAAGCCGTCTGCAAAGCGGCGATCTCGGCTATGTTTCCGAAGAAGAAATGAAGCAGACTTTTCCGCAGCAAGTGACCGCCACTTTGATGAATCCGCAATTCAAAGTCGGACAAATTTTGCCGACCCCGATGCAGGGCAAATTCTATATCTTCAAGCTTCAGGAAAGAAGTGATAAAGATGAAGAGCGCACTCTCGAAACTCCGGGCGTTCGTCAGGAAGCGACGAATTTGTTGATCAATGCGCGCAAACAATTGCTTGTTCAATCGTATGCGGCAGTCGCAATGAACGAAGCCAAGATCGTCAATAATCTGGCGCAAAAGGTCGTTGCCAATCCGAATGATTTGAGCGGTGCGCGTCCGGCAAGTGCCGATACGCCGAAACCCGAAACAAATACAAATGCGGCAACACCGGCGAACGCGAACACGAAACCGGCAAATGCCAACGCCAAAGTTGACAATAAACCACCGGCAAATACGGCGAAACCGAACGCGAATAAATAGTTTGATTTCAACTTAAATAAATCGTAGCGAGTAACGAGCATTTCGTTGCTCGCTGCTTTTTTGCGATAATTCCAGAAAATGCTTTTTCGGCTTTCAGACATATATAAATCCTACAGCGGGCACGAAATTTTGCGCGGCGTCACGTTTCAGGTCAACCCGAACGAAAAAGTCGGTTTGGTCGGTCGCAACGGTGCGGGCAAAACGACGGTTTTTCGGCTCATCACGGGCGAAGAAACCGCCGATTCGGGCGATGTCATTAAAATCAACGGGCTAAAAATCGGACTGCTCGCCCAGCACGTCGATTTTTCCGCAAACGAAACCGTCCACACCGCTGCGCTTTCCGCTTTTCAAAGAATCCACGACATCGAAGCCGAAATGCGCCGTCTCGAAAAGCGGATGGAAACCGATGCGTCCGATGAAGTTCTCGAAAAATACGCCGAACTGCAAAGCGAATTCGAACACGAAGACGGATTTTCCTACGCCGCGCGCGCCGAAGCAATTCTGCTCGGTCTCGGATTTGCGAAAAATACCTGGACGCTGGAGACAAAAAATCTGTCGGGCGGACAAAAAAACCGGCTTGGGATGGCGCGGCTGCTGCTTGCCAATTCCGACGTTTTACTTTTGGACGAACCGACCAATCATCTCGACGTGCAGGCTGTCGAATGGCTCGAAAACTTTTTGCAAAATTACGATAAATCTTACGTGATCGTCAGCCACGATCGTTATTTTCTCGACCGCACTGCGACAAAAATCGTTGAAATCGAAAATGGCAAAGCCGTCAGCTACAAGGGAAATTATTCGCAGTTTTTGGTTGAACGCGAAGAACGGCGCGAGATTCAGCGGCGCGAATTTGAAAATCAGCAATCTTACATCAAAAACACCGAAGCCTTCGTGCGCAAAAATCTCGAAGGTCAAAAGACGAAACAGGCGAAATCGCGCCGCAATTGGCTGCAGAGAATGGAGCGCGTCGAAGCCGTCGCGACCGATAAACCGCAGGGGAATTTCAATCTCAAAAGCGTGACGCGCACCGGACAGAATGTTTTGACGGTCGAAGAACTCGCGATCGGCTACGGCGACAAAGTTCTCGCTAAAAATATCGAATTCACACTGACGCGCGGCGAAGCGCTTGGCGTCATCGGCGGCAACGGAACGGGTAAAACGACGTTTCTGAAAACTGTTCTCGGAAATATTCGCGAGCTTTCGGGTAAAATTATCTGGGGCGCGAAAACCGACATCGGTTATTATTCGCAAAATCTCGAAGATCTCGACGAACGAAACGAGGTCATCCAGGAATTAAGACGCGTTGCGCCGATGGCTGAAAACGGCGAATTGCGTTCGTTTTTAGGCAGATTTCTTTTTTCGGGCGAAGACGTTTTCAAATCGGTCAAAGACCTTTCGGGCGGCGAAAAGGGCAGACTCGCGCTCGCGAAACTGATTTACTCAAACAAAAACGTGCTGATCCTGGACGAACCGACCAATCATCTCGATATTCCATCGCGCGAAGCCTTGGAAGACGCGCTCGACGCTTATCAGGGCACGATCATCACCGTCAGCCACGACCGCTTTTTTCTCGATAAAATTTCGACGCAGATCTTTGCGTTCGAGGAAAACGGCAAGATCGAGATCTACGACGGAAATTATTCGGAATTTCACGACTGGAAATTAAGAAAGGGAGATACGGAGAGAGAGCGAAAGGTTGAAAAGGAAAAAGATCAGGAAACAGCAAACAATGAATCTTTTTCCAAAGCCGAAGACCAAAAGCCGAAAACCGAGGTTTTAAGCAAAAATCAGCGGCAAAAAATCGAAAACCGGATCGCCGAGATCGAGGAAGAAATCACCCATTCGGAAGAAGATCTGGCAAATCTTTCGTTTCGGATGAGCTTGCCGGAAATTGCCTCAAACCACGAAAAACTCCAAAAAACCACCGAAAGATTTCAACAAATGCAAAGCCAAATTCAGGCGCTTTACGAAGAGTGGGAGAAATTATCTGAAGAACTCAGCTAGGTAAATTTAATTGTTTTTATTAGGTTTCATTCTCCGCAGATGTGCTACGGTTCAGGTTTGAATTAATTTCTGAGCCAAATTATTTCGAGCGGCGTGAAATCAACCGTTTTGGAGTGCGCGTGATATTTTGATAGGTGGCAACTCTTTTAGACAATGTATTGCGGTGAATGCCGAGCGCGCTGGCTGTTTGTGAAAGATGCTCGCTGTTGCGCGCGAGGGCTTTTTGGATATAAAGTTTTTCAAATTCCGATAACGCTTCGTTAAGCATAATTCGCCCGTCAAGCATTTCATCGATCAAAATTTCCATTTGCGTTCTAAGTTGCATAGTTTCAAAAGGTCTTTGGGCTTTGGTTTTTGGTCTTTGGAATTTGATTCGAATGTTTTGGATTTCACACCAAAACCAAAAGCCAAAAATCGTTTATTAGAGTTCTTTTCCGGTCAGTAATCGTAAAGCCGCCAGATAACGCTCGGTCGTGGCTTCGACGATCTCATTTGGTAAAACAGGGGCGGGCGGTTGTTTGTTCCAATCCAAAGTTTCCAGATATTCGCGCAAAAATTGTTTGTCGAACGACGGCTGCGCGTGTCCGGGTTCATAGGTTGCGGCTGACCAAAACCGGGATGAATCGGGCGTTAAAACCTCGTCGATCAACAAAATATTGCCATTCGCGTCCAACCCGAATTCAAATTTTGTATCGGCGATGATGATGCCTTTTGATTGCGCGTAATCGCTTGCTTCCTTGTAAATCTTCAGCGACAGCGAACTCAGTTTGGCGGCGGTTTCGGCACCGATTATTTTAACAAATTCAAGCTCGGTAATATTTTCGTCATGCCCGGTCGCGGCTTTGGTCGCGGGCGTAAAAAGCGGTTCGGGCAGTTTGTCGCACTGCCGCAGACCGGCGGGAAGCTCGTGCCCGCAAATTTTCTGCGTCGCCTGGTAATCCTTCCAGCCCGAACCCTCGAGATAACCGCGAACCACACATTCCACCGGAAAAACTTTTGTTCTTTTGACAAGCGTCGAGCGTCCGCTGAGATCTGCGTTTTGCTGGACAATTTCGGGCATTTTGTCAAAATCGGCGGTGATCAGATGATGTTCCGTGAGATGTCCTAATTGCCCGAACCAAAAACAGGAAAGCGCGGTTAAGATCGCACCTTTGTTCGGAATCGGCGTCGGCATCACGCAATCAAACGCCGAAATCCGGTCGGTCGCGACCAACAAAAGTTGACGTTCATTTATTTCGTAAACATCGCGCACTTTCCCGCGATGAAGAAGATTTAAACCTTTAACGCTGGTTTCTGAAACCGTTTTTACTGCCGACATCTTTTTTATGTTTAAAATTTTAGAATTGTTTGAACAACCTAACTTTATTAGGAAAGTTGAAATATGTAAAGGTTTCAGATAATAAATTAGCCGTGTGTCTGAAAAAAAATAAAAATGATTAACAAAGTTAAAAATTAAGTGACATTTTCAAAAAAAAAGGGCATAATAAATTCGGCGTGTTTTATAAAATTAAAATGCGCTGTCAATCTTGCGCCCAAATCCAACCTTTTCATATTTTTCAAAAAACGGGTAAGACCATGAATAAGCTATATAATTTCCCCTTTAAATTCAGCAAAATAAAATTTACAAGTCTATTTTCTCTGATTTTGTTCACGACGTTGCAAATATCGGCACAGATGCCGCAGGTCAAAGTTCCGCCCGCCCCGCCGCAGCCTGCCGAAGATTATACCTGGTGGTATGGAACCTTATTTGTTCTGGTTCTCGGTTTAGTTGGGGCAATTCTTTGGCTAATGAAAACCAAAAAGGCGGAAAAGCAAACAAAATCCGACATTTCCAAAAAAGAGAAAATGATGTCGGAAGATAATAATTGGGATTCCAATTCGGTTGATGCGGACAAGGAAATGGAATGGTTTCGCCGTCACAAAAAGACCGTCGCAAAATCTCCAAAAACGGGACAAAAGAAAAATCTCGCCGATGGCTTACCGAAAACGGGCAAGCTTTTCAACCGCAATTCCGGCTCCGAAGACAAGGCTTTAGACTATTCAGAAAAAGAATTTAAGGAAAAACTCAAAACACTGCAATTTAACCAACTGCCGATTTTTAAGTTTCAAAAACTCGAATTAGCCCGCCCGTTTGCGCCGCTATCGATCTCGAACGACGACGCTTTGATGAGCGCGATCGAACAAACTCACGACGAGTTTGAAGAAGATGAGGAAATCCGCGATCTGGCGGTCAGAATTCTGACGAGATTCAAAACCAGAAACTCGGTCGAGGCTTTGTCGCAAGTCGCGCTCTATGATCTTTCGTCGAATCTGCGTTCAAAAGCGGTTTCGGTTTTAGCGGATTTTGACCACGAATCGGTTTTTGAAACGATCTTGCTGTGTTGCGCAGACCCGACCCGCGAAGTTCGGGCAGCGGCGGCGCGCGGACTTTTCCGGCTTAGTTTCGACCGCGCCGATGCTTGGACGCGAATTGCCGAAACCGGCGACGAGTTTCGCATGCGGCAGGCAACGCAAGCCGCGATGGAAGCCGACCTGTTAACCCGTTCGTTTGACCGTCTGACGCATCAGGATCAGAAAATCGCGTACGAAGCCGTGACGCTCTTATCGCTGATGATCCGGGCAGGCGAAACCGAAGCAATTTTCAAATCGATCGAAACGCATAACGACAGCAACGTCAAACTCGCGCTGCTGCACGTCGTTGGTTTGACAAAGGACGAAGGAACGCTTTCAAATCTCTACGAAATACTTGAAAAAACAACTATTTCCAAAGAACTCCGAGATAAAATCGATGAAGTTATTCAAAGTTTTGAAATGATTCCTGCGTGAAACTGCAATTCACAGATGACAAAGCACAGAGTTACGAAGTAAAATTAAAGAAAACTCCGTAACTTTTTTGCTTTTAAAATGCAGTTTAAACTCGTATCCGAAAATCAGCCGAAAGGCGACCAACCCGCCGCCATCGAGCAGATGGTCAACAGCTTGAACGAAGGCGCCAAACATCAGGTTTTGCTTGGCATCACGGGCTCCGGAAAAACGTATTCGATCGCCAACGTGATCGAAAAAGTTCAGCGCCCGACGCTCGTTCTGGCGCATAACAAAACGCTCGCCGCCCAGCTTTACCAGGAATTTAAAACATTTTTCCCCGAAAACGCGGTCGAATATTTTGTTTCTTACTACGATTATTACCAGCCCGAAGCTTATGTACCGGCGTCCGATCTCTACATCGAAAAAGAAGCGACGATCAACGACGAGATCGACCGTCTGCGTTTATCGGCAACCCGCGCACTGTTTGAGCGGCGCGATGTGATCGTCGTTGCGAGCGTTTCCTGTATCTATGGTTTGGGCGATCCGGACGCGTATTTCGGGATGCTAGTTTTTCTCGAACCCGGACAAAAAATGAAGCGCGAAGAGCTTCTCCAAAAACTCGTCGAACTGCAATATGAACGGACCAACGTCGAATTCGAGCGCGGAAATTTTCGGGTTCGCGGCGATGTCGTCGAAATTTATCCGTCATATCAGGACGACGCTTACCGGATCGAATTTTGGGGCGATGAAATCGACGGGATCTACACCATCGACCCATTGCTCGGCGAGGTTAAAAAGAAACACGATTCGCGGCTGCCGATCTATCCGAAATCGCATTACGTGATGTCGAAACCGACGGTCAAACGCGCGATCAAAACCATCAAGCAGGAACTCGACTGGTGGGAAGAAGAACTTATCAAACAGGGCAAACTCGTCGAATCGCAAAGACTTCATCAACGGACGATGTATGATCTGGAAATGATCAAGGAAATGGGTTTTTGTCGCGGCATCGAAAATTATTCGCGGCATTTAACGGGCAAAAAAGCGGGCGACCCGCCGCCGACCTTGCTTCATTATCTACCCGATGACGCGCTGCTCGTGATCGACGAATCGCACCAGACGATCCCGCAGCTCGGCGCGATGTATAAAGGCGACCGGTCGCGCAAGGGAACGCTCGTCGAATACGGTTTCCGGCTGCCGTCGGCAATGGACAATCGCCCGCTTTCGTTCGAAGAATTCGAAGCCAAGGTCGGACAGCGAATTTATGTTTCCGCAACGCCCGGACCCTACGAATTGACGCAGTCGGAAGGCGAGGTGATCGAACAAATCATTCGCCCGACCGGACTGCTTGATCCAATTGTCGAAGTGCGCCCGGTGCGCGGGCAGATCGACGATCTGCTGGGCGAAGTCCGCACGCGCACCGAACGCAACGAACGCGTGCTGGTGACGACGCTGACCAAAAAAATGTCGGAAAACCTGAGCGAATATTTCGCGGAAGTCGGTGTCAAGGTCAATTATCTGCACTCGGATATTGATACGTTAGAAAGAATTCGGATCTTGCGCGATCTGCGGCGCGGCGAATACGATGTGCTGGTCGGGATCAATCTTTTGCGCGAAGGCTTGGATTTGCCCGAAGTTTCGCTCGTGGCGATTCTCGATGCCGACAAGGAAGGTTTTCTTCGATCGGAAAGAAGCTTGATCCAAACGATCGGGCGGGCGGCGCGAAATTCGGGCGGAAAGGCGATTCTATACGCCGATAAAATGACCGATTCGATGCGCAACGCGATCGGCGAAACCGAGCGCCGCCGCAAAATTCAGGAACAATACAACACGGAAAACGGCATCACGCCGACGACGATCGTCAAATCGATCGAATCGACGCTCGTCACGGCGTATGAAGCCGATTATTTCAAAATTCCTTTGAATCTCGACGCGGTTGACGAATATTCGCCGAAACAATTAAAGGAAACCATCTCGCAGCTTGAAAATGATATGCGGCAAGCCGCCCGCGATATGAAATTCGAGCAAGCCGCCGAGATTCGCGACCGTTTGAAATATCTTCGCGACCGTGAATTGCAGGTCAGATAGCTTGTAAAATTTTCTGTTAAACTTCGTTGTTTTTTGCTAAAATGTCTTTGGCTTTATCTGGCACGAACTCATTTCTTCGCAAAAACGAATGGAAAACCTGACCATTAACGGACGTTACAGAATCTTACAACAAATCGGTGTCGGCGGATTCGGATTAACCTATCTGGCGGAAGATTTGCAATTACAAACGCGCCCGCGCTGCGTGGTCAAACATCTTCGACCGCAGATCGCGGACGCCGAAACGCTTGAACTGGCGAACCGGCTTTTCCAGCAGGAAGCGGAAATCCTTTACCGGCTCGGCGGGCATCCGCAGATTCCGTCGCTGATCGCGCATTTTAAGGAGCGCGGCGAATTTTATCTCGTTCAGGAATTTATCGAAGGGCATACGCTCGACCGCGAGTTTACGGGCGGCAGAATTTATAATCAAAAAGAGATCATCCGGCTTTTGGGGCAAACGCTCGAAATTCTTTCCTTCGTTCACAAACAAAACGTCATTCACCGCGACATTAAACCGGCGAATTTGATCCGGCGGACGGCGGACGGCAGTATTTTTTTGATCGATTTCGGCGCGGTCAAACAAGTCAGCGCCGCCGCGCCGCGAACTCCGCAGAGCGCAACTTTTTCAACCGTGACAATCGGTTCGCACGGCTATATGCCGATGGAGCAAATGGCTGGAAACCCGAATTTCAGCAGCGATCTCTATGCGCTCGGTCTGATCGTGATCGAGGCTTTGACCGGCACAAAGCCGCTCGATTTGCATAAAAATCCGCATAGCAACGAGTTTATCTGGAAACAACGCGCGCAGCTTTCACCGGAAGTCGAACATTTTATTTCAAAACTTGTCCGCCATGATTTTCGCCAGCGATTCCATTCGGCAAACGAAGCCCTCGCCGCTTTGAACGCGATCGCTGCCAATACGGGTTTTTTCAACAATCGAATGCAATCTGGCGGCGTAACAATGCTTCAGCCGATCGTCAATAATCAAAATCTTCCGCCGAAAAGTTTGCCGGTCAGCAATCCGCAATTTATTCCGCCGACGATTATTGTCCCGACACAGAATTTTGCGGCAGGCAATTTGCCGCGCGGTCTGTCAACGACGGCGGAACCGCGCACCGGCGGTTCAACCGGAAAATGGATGTTTTGGGGGATTTTCGGGATTTGCTGCTTTATCGGATTCCTTTTCGTGGCTGGAAAAATCCTGAATTTTCGCCGGACTTCACTTGAGCTGGCGGATAAAAATCCGCGTCAAAGTTCGCGGCAAAATGAAGTTGGAACGTTAAATAGTTCGTCCACAACCATTTACGACGAAGCGGAAAAGCAAGTCGAAGAAGCCCGGACGATGGAAAAAACAGCAACCACAAAATTTGAATGGGAAGAGATCAGCAATAAATATAAGCGTGCCTATAATCTGCTGGTTTCAATCGATTCGTCGAATCCGAATTATGAAAAAGCGCAGATCAAAATCACAGAGTATAAACAAAAAGCAGAATTTGCCGAAGACCGGGCGATGAATTCACCAAATAGTCCGGTCACGAGTTCAAATCCGCAAAGCGTTGGAATGTTGGAAACTCCGTCACCGGATGGTTCCGACAAACCAAACCGCGCAAAATTAACGATGCCGCCGAAACAATCCGTCCAACATTACCTGGCTTTCAATTCCGACGACGGTTACGCGGTCAGAAGTCAGACGATTACTTCCGAAAACGCGCTTTTTACATCAAAATTCGAAAATTATTCCTACAACGAAAAAGATTCTAAAGTCGTCGTCATTGATGCCAACGGCACCCGGGTCAAATTCAAACCACCCTTATACACCCCGAAACTGAAAGCCGGAAATTATTCTGCGGTGCTGGAACTTTCCAGCCAACCGACGATGAATTATTCGATCAGTTTCAGCCAGTTTTACTGTTCCCAAAATGCAAATCACAGTTTTACGATCAACGGCATCGTGTATGACGATCTTTATCAAAACGTTTCTTACCTGGACGCGACATTTTCGCTGAGCTGCGGCGAAAGAAAATTATTGGGACGTGTTCATTATGATGCGCGATAGCAAGTTTTTGCATACAATAGCAGTATGCAAGTCAAAACCCAGATCGATGAACTGCAAAATTATTTAACCGACGCCAGTAATTTGCCGGGCGGACACGCCGAAAAACTTTTCATTCCCGAAACTTCCGCCGAAATCGCCGAGATCTTAAAAGAAGCGAACGCGCAAAAAATTCCGGTGACGGTTTCGGGTGCGCGAACCGGCACGGTCGGCGGCGCGATTCCGTTCGGCGGTTTTGTCATCTCGCTCGAAAAATTTAATAAGATCAAGGAAATCAACAAAGTGACGCTTCGGGCAATCGTCCAAAGCGGCGTCGCTTTGATCGATTTTCAAAAAGCGGTCGAAGCCGAAAATCTTTTTTATCCGCCCGACCCGACCGAATGGAGCTGCCAGCTCGGCGGAACCGTCGCGACCACCGCTTCGGGAGCGCGGACGTTTAAATACGGCGCGACGCGCAAATTTGTCGACAGACTCGAGATCGATATGGCGACCGGCGAAATTTTGAACTTAAAACGCGGCGCGCAATTTTCGGAAAACGGTTTGATCGAAGTAAAAACCGGGCAGGGAAATCTCATCAAGGCGAAATTGCCGACCTATCGCCAACCCGATGTCCGTAAAAACACGAGCGGTTATTTTTCGGGCGAAAAGGTCGACGCGATCGATCTGTTTATCGGCAGCGAAGGCACGCTCGGAATTATTACGGAGATCGAATTAAGGGTTTTGCCGAAACCCGCATCGTTTTTCAGCGGCATTATTTTTTTTGAAAACGAAGCGGATTTATTAAATTTTGTTTGGGAAGCCAGAGATATTTCATTCAACACCAGAAACAATCAAATCCAAAATCCAAAATCTAAAATCCAAAATCAAATTGACGCTTCATTGATCGAATATTTCGACGAAAGATCGTTAAAATTTATCTCCGAAAAGTTTCCCGAAGTTCCCGGCGCGGCGCGGGGCGCGATTTTCTTTGAACAAGAAACAACCGCCGCCACCGAAGACGAGCTTTTGGAGCAATGGAACGAGCTGCTTGAAAAACACCACGCCGATCTCGAACGGTCGTGGTTTACGACGACCGACGAGGATCGCGAAAGGCTGCGCGCATTTCGCCACGCGCTGCCGGTTTCGGTCAACGAACGGATCGTGAAATATAAACAGAAAAAAGTCGGCACCGATATGGCGGTGCCCGACGATAAATTTCTTTCGTTTCTCAAATTCTACCAGGAAAAACTAAGCGAAAGCGGTTTGGAATATGTCATTTTCGGGCATATCGGCGACAACCATCTGCACGCCAATATGATTCCGAAGTCGCCGGCAGAAGCCGAAAAAGCGCGTTATCTATACGGGCGTTTTATCGCGCAGTCGATCATGCTCGGCGGAACGATCTCGGCGGAACACGGCATCGGCAAACATAAATCCAAATATCTTTACGTGCAATACGGCGAAAGATTTTTGAACGAAATGGCGGAACTCAAAAAAGCCTTTGACCCGCACGGGATTTTAGGACGCGGAAATATGTTCGATGCGAAGTTTTTGAGTTGAAGATCAGCCGCGACGTCGTTGAGCGAATCTATTTTTCGTTTCCTGACGAGTTTCGCATTGAATTAAAAAAGCGTTACTGACCTTAAGCCTTTGCGCTAAATATCGGTAAAATATAAAATTAGAGTTCTCTAAGTTTTTTACAAAATAAGAGGTAATCAAAACCTAATGATCAAAGCAATATTGATGGATTTTAACGGCGTCATCATCGATGACGAGCCGATTCAGATGAAAGCGTACCAGGAAATCCTGAAAGGCGAAGGCATCACGCTGACCGAAGAAGATTATTTTTCGTGTCTCGGGATGGACGACAAAACCTTTGTCAGCGCGGCGTTTGAGCGGGCGGGAAAAAAGCCCGAAGCAAACAAAGTTTTAGAAATAACGCTCGCGAAAACAAACCGCTGGCGCGAAATGGTTGCGGGCGATCTGCCGCTTTTTGACGGCGTCACGGATTTTATCAAAAAGATGGACAAAGATTTTGCGCTCGGCATCGTTTCGATGGCAAAACGCGAGGAGATCGAGTTTGTGCTGGAACGGGCTGGTTTGGGCAATGTTTTGCGGTCATCGTCAGCG
>CADEFG010000067.1:1076-12909 GCA_902826505.1 uncultured Acidobacteriota bacterium | reverse complement strand
AAATTCAATTACGCGCTGCAACCGAGGGCGAAAGAGGAATTTGTCCGGATCGTCGCGGCAAACCAGCCCGAAGTTCCGGCGTATTTTCCGAAATCGGCGGCGAAAAATCTGGAAGGCTCAAAGGCGTTGGCAGATTTGCCGAAACCGCAACCGCTTTCGACCGGTGAGATCGAAAATTTCGACGGCGTCGTTTTGGATGTGCGCCAAAATACCGAATTCGGCGCATCGCATATTCCGAACGCAATCAACATCGGTCTCGGCGGGCAATTTGCTTCGTGGGCTGGCACGCTCGTCGCGATCGGAACGCCGATCGCGATTGCCGCCGATTCGCCGGCGCAGGTTGACGAAGCCTTTATGCGGCTCGCGCGGGTCGGCATCGAAACGGTCAAAGGCTTTATTTTGATGAAGGATTTTACGGGCAGCACGAGGACGATCGAGCAAGTTTCGGTCGGCGAAGTTCGATCATTGACGGAAACCGAAAAATATCTGCAATTCGTGGACGTCCGCCGTCCGGCAGAACACGCCGGCGGGCACGCGCCGCGCACCTTTAATATTTCGCTCGATAAGCTGTCGAAAGAAATTGACAAACTCGATCCGAACACGCCGACTTACGTGATCTGTCAAAGCGGCTATCGTTCGAGTCTCGGCACGAGCATTCTGGAAAATGCCGGATTCAAGAAGGTTTACAACGTTGCGGGCGGAACGCAGGCATGGATCAATGAAGGTTTTGAAACCGAAGTTTCGGCAACCGCTTGCGCGAATTCTTAAAGATTGAAGATTATTTTTTCGCAAAAACAAAACTATGAAATATTTAGCTTTAACTCTGATTTTTGCCGTCTCAACGATAATCGCCTGCCAAAGTGCGGCGACGAACGATGCGGCATCAACAAAAAACTCTGCCGAAATAAAACAAGTTTCGGTGCAGCAAACCAGCGAAGCCGTCAGCAAGGAAAACGTCCAGTTTGTCGATGTTCGGACGGCGGAAGAGTATCAGGGCGGTCACGCGCCGAAAGCCGTTAATATGCCGCTCGACAGCTTTGAAAAAGAATTTGCGAAGCTCGATAAAGAAAAGGCGGTTTACATGATATGTAAGACCGGCCGAAGTTCGCAGAAAGCTGCGGAGATGCTGAAAACCTGCGATTTTAAGAATATTTATAACGTCACGGGCGGAACTTCGGCTTGGAGTTCGGCAAATTTGCCATTGGAGAAATAATTTTATGGACGAACTCTTTTGGATTCTCGGATTTTTCGGAATTTGGCTGTTGCTGCAGCTCGTGATCTTGCCGAAACTCGGCGTTTCAACCTGAATGCGCGGGGCGTGCAACGTCGAGTCTCGGCGCAAGAACGATATTGAAGAAACATCTCAAAAAGAGGGTCAAAAATGAATAAAAAGGTTCATTGGGAAACGGTTTATGAAACAAAATCCGACCGGCAAGTCAGTTGGTTTCGGGAACATCTGGATAACTCTTTGGAGATGATCTTGGAGACGAAAGTCGGCAAAGAAGCGGCGATTATCGATGTCGGCGGCGGAAGTTCGTCGCTTGCCGCCGATTTGTTCGAACAGGGTTTCGCGGATGTTTCGGTTTTGGATATTTCCGCCAAAGCTTTGGAAAAAAGCAAGGCGCGTTTGGGCAAACGCGCCGCCCAAATCGAATGGATCGAAGCCGACATCACGCAGGTTTCGCTGCCCGAAAATCATTATGACGTGTGGCACGACCGCGCCGTTTTTCACTTTTTGACCGCTGCCGAAGACCGCCAAAAATATGTCGAACAAGTGTTGCGTTCGCTGAAAGTCGGGGGACATATTATCGTCGCTTCTTTCGGCGAAAACGGTCCTCAAAAATGCAGCGGGTTAGACGTTGTGCGCTATAACCCGGAGACGATGCACAACGAATTCGGAAACAATTTTAACCTCGTCGAAAGCCTCTCTGAAACACACGAAACGCCATTTCAAACCACGCAGGAATTTATTTACTGTTATTGTCGAATGATCGCAAACCCAAAAAAATAGCCAAGAAAAAGACCGGACAAATCTCTTTGCCCGGTCTTTCGATTTTGTAACTGCTCAATTAATGGCGGTTGTAGTTCGCAACCGGATAATCGTTAAGCTGCCCGAAGGGAATGCTTGCGGCGCCGCTCGTTGAGCCTAACACCCAGAAAGCGCTTGCGCCGGGTGTCGCGCTCGATCGCCAGACGGCAAAATCGGTCTTGCCGTCGCCGTCATAGTCGCCTTGCGCTAAAAAGTCTGTCGCCGAGGCGCCAAAAATAGCTGCCGGAGTGCCGCTGACAACACCGGTCGAACTCGGTAAGACATACCAGTTGTATTGTCCGGCAGAGCCTCTGGCAACGGCAATATCCGTCTTGCCGTCGCCGTCATAATCACCCGGGACAATGAAATCGGTCGGTGTTCCGAAGACGATCGAATTAAAACCGGCAGTTGTTTGAAGCATCCAAAAGCGCGCTTGTCCGCCGCCCGTATTGCGCTGAATGACGTAATCAGCCTTACCGTCGCCGTCATAATCGCCCGGAGCCGGAAAATCGCCGTTTTGTCCCCACGGAACATAAGTGACGTTGCCTGACGGATTACTCAATGAGCCGCGAAAATACCAGGTGCTCGGGTCGCCGGAATTCGCGCCGCTGCGATAAACCGCGACATCGGCTTTGCCGTCGCCGTCATAGTCGTCAACCACCGACGGATCGTCCCCGGTTTGTCCGAAAGTATCGATTCGCAAAGTGTTGGTCTGACTTTGCAGAATATAGAAAGCCGCAACGGTCGGTGCGCCACTGCGCCAAACGGCAATGTCGGTTTTATTGTCGCCGTCGTAATCGACCGGCACAAAGGCATCGCCGTTACTACCCCAGGCTGATCCCAAGGTCGTGCCCGGTCCGTTGAGACCGATAAACCAGGTCATCTGACCGGTTGGACCGCCGCCGGTATTGCGGACGATCGCGAAATCCGTCTTGCCGTTGCCGTCAAAATCAACGACGTGTTGGGTCGGCGCGACAGGTCCGCCGCACGGTGCGGCAGTGGTCGCCGTATTACGCGGAACCGGTGCCGTAATAATATCGAAATCGGCGTTATTGTTATCGGTTTCCGTGCAACCATTGGTTTTGCGAACATTTCCTTGCGTTGCGGTCAAAGATGCGCCGCCATTGGTCGAAGCACCGCCTTCCGCATTGTTTGCCGTTCCCCACGCGACCAAATCAATGATCTGCGCATTCGGCAATGCGCAGGGCGTTGCCGTCGCGCCGCAACTGTTCGGTGCTAAACCATTCGTCAAAGCAACTTTGCCGTTTGTGCCCGACATACTTAAATTGGTCGTCACCGCATCTGCCGTGACAGGAAAAGCCGTTCCACCCGTACCGGCGGTTGAAAGCTGGACTAAATAATATTGACCGGGATTGAGCGTGACATTCGGCAAGGCGAAAATATTTCCGGCGCTGCTGCCGAACTGTCCGGTTGCCGAACCATACATTAACGATAACCCGTTTAGTGACTGCGAACTGGCGGAGATATTTTTCAATTCGACATAATCGAACATATAAGTTCCGGTCGTGCCGCCGCCGCCGCCGTATGCCTGACTGATAACGATCGTCGTTGAAAGCAATTGCGCTGAGTTTTTTTCTGCCGATGCAGAATTAATAAAAATTACGCTCGTGATTACTGCTAGTATAGACAAAAAGCCTAAAGCAAATTTTCTTTTCATATTTTCCTCTTCAAAATTGATAGTTTAATAGTTCAAATGTATAGAAAAAAAACGTATCTGCGCTTGTTTTTGAACACAAAAACGCAGTGAAAGGGTCAATGTTTGCAAATCTACAATTTTGAGTAAGAGAATAGCATAAAAAGATTGGAAATTGGTAAACAAAATCGGGTGAATTTAAAGAAATTTAATGTAATAAATTTTTTTTCTGCTAAAATCAAAAAAAACGGAGAAATTTTAAGGAATGAAAGCGATGCGATTTGTTTTACTGCTTATTTATATTTTAGCTTTAATCGCCAATCTTTCGGCGCAAACCGAGACCAAGGACGAAGACGAAGTGATCCGTGTGGACACCCAACTCGTTGACGTTCCGATTGTTGTTACGGATAAAAGCGGCAAGCCGGTTTTGGGTCTCAAACAGAACAATTTTATTATTTATGAAGACGGCAAAAAACAGGAGACGGCAGAATTTTCCGCGACCAACGCGCCGTTTGAAGTCGCGCTTTTGCTTGATACTTCCGGTTCGACGCGCGGTGATCTGGCTTTGATCCAACGCGCCGCCGCCAATTTTATCGCCTCGCTTCGAGCGGGCGATAAAATTTCCGTCATTTCCTATAAAACCGAACGCAACGCAACGCAAGCCTTTGCGATGAGCGAGGTTTTGAACGATTTGACCGACGACCGCAATAAACTGAAATCGGTTTTGGAAGCGGTCAAAACAAGCAACGGAACGCCGTATTACGACAGCCTTTTGCAGGTTGTCGAAAAGGTTTTCGATAAACCGGCGAATGCTGATTTTCGCGGGCGGCGGGCACTTGTCGCGTTGACCGACGGCGTTGATTCGGTGAGCGCCGCAGAGTTTGACGAAGTCAGGGAAGAACTCGAAAAATCGGGAATCGTCTGTTATTTTATACAGGTCAACACACGCGAATTTTTTGAAGATAATCTGCTCGGCGACTGCCAGTTCGCAACCCGTTTTTCGGTCGCCCAAATCCGTCGTTATTACCGCATTTATTATCCGAAAACGAACGTCGAAAAGACTTTTAATTTTTGCGGGATCGGCGATTTTGAACGCCTCGCGATCAGCAAAGGTCTTTATGAATTAGCCGATAAACAAATGAAGGATCTGGCGCGAAATTCGGGCGGCAGAGTTTTTCCGGTCGCTGATCTGAGCGAAGCGCGCAACGCCTTTAAAGCCGTCGCGGACGAGATCGGCACAAAATATTCGCTCGGTTATTACTCATCAAACGAAAAGCGCGACGGAACCTACCGCAAAATCAAAATCGAACTCAAAGGCATTCCGACAGGAGCGCAGGTGCGGGCACGGGAAGGCTACACCGCGCCGACGAACTAAAGTGAAAAAGCTGAAAAGTGAAAAAGTTTGACAGTTTTGTTCGACATAATTTTTCCATCTTTTCACTTTTTCACTTTTTCACTTTAAGATTAAGATATGAAATTTAACCGGATAGTTTTGATGGTTTTAGACAGCGCCGGGATTGGCGAAATGCCCGACGCCGATGCCTGGGGCGATAAAGGTGCGGACACGCTCGGGCATATTCTCGAATCGCGCAAGGTCAATTTGCCGAATCTGCAAAAACTTGGTTTGGGAAATATCAGACCTTTGAAAGATTTGCCCGCGCTCGAAGTGCTGCACGGCAATTACGGCAAATGCACCTTGAAATCGAATGGCAAAGACACGACGACCGGACATTGGGAAATGGCGGGAATCATTTTGAAAAAGGCTTTTCCGACGTTTCCCGAAGGTTTTCCGCCGCGCATTATTGACGAATTCACGGCAAAAGCCAAACTGCCGGGCGTGCTTGCAAATGTTCCGGCTTCGGGAACGGAGATCATCAAAGAGTTTGGCGAAGAACATCTCAAAACCGGCAAACCGATCGTTTACACTTCGGCTGATTCCGTTTTTCAGATCGCCGCCCACGAAGAAATCATTCCGATCGAAAGACTTTACGAGATTTGCCACATTGCGCGCGAAATTCTTGACGGCGAAGACAAAGTCGGGCGCGTAATCGCGCGTCCGTTTGTCGGTGAAACCGCCGAAACCTTCAAACGCACCGAAAACCGTCACGATTACGCCGTTCCGCCGCCGCCCGATAATCTTTTGCCGCTTCTCAAAGAAAACGGTTTGGATGTTGTCTGCATCGGCAAGATCGCTTCGATCTATGATTCGATGGGCGTCACCGAAGATTTGACCGCGAAGAACAACGATCAGGCGATCGACCAGACGATCAACGCTTTGAACGCCGAATCACGCGGCTTGATTTTCTCGAACCTCGTAGATTTCGATATGCTCTACGGACACCGGCGCGACACGGAAGGTTATGCCAAAGCCCTGGAACATTTTGACAATCGTTTACCCGAAATTCTCGGCGCGATGCGCGACGACGATTTGTTCATCATCACCGCCGATCACGGCAACGACCCGACCAAAGAAGGTTCGGATCATACGCGCGAATATGCGCCGCTGCTGGTTTACGGAAAATCCGCGCGGGCAAATGCCGATCTCGGCACGCGCCGATCTTTAGCGGACATCGGACAAACGATCGCCGAAAACTTCGGTTTGAAACTCACGGACGGCGAGAGTTTTTTAGATGAAATTTGATCGCTGAACGATTAAAAAATTGGGCATTAATATCTTTGACTCAGCCGCGTGAGCGGCAAAAAGAAAGTAGCCGGACGTGAAACGTCTGGACAGCGAATGACGAAATCGCGCATTGCAGATGCGCCAGAGATTTCTGCGGCGCATCTGCAATGCGCGATTTCGATTTGAAGATTACCAGACGTTTCACGTCCGGCTACTTTCTTCAGTGCGCTTTCAGCGCCAATTTTCGCAATCAACTGTTTCAAATATATTAATGCCAAAAATTGTTTTTGATTTCATGCCTCTGACCAAGAATTTCTTTATTATGACGCTTTTGTTTGGGTGATTCGCTTTCTGGTTTTTGCCGGATTGTTTTCGAGCTTCAGGACATCGCCGGGTTCGCATTCGAGCGCCTGACAGATTTTTTCGAGCGTTATAAAATTAATGCCGAGCGCCTTGCCTTTTTTTAGCCGCCAAAGAGTTGTGTGGCTGACACCGGTTTGTTTCGAAAGCCAGTAAAAAGAGCGACCGCGAACTTCCAACAGTTCGTCGATCCGAACTTCGATCGTCAACGGCGCGTTTTTTTCGGAGTATGATTTTTGCATATAGAAGTATAGCTTGCATCCAGACTATATTGCACATTTGACATATAGTCAATAAAAGTTCATTCTGAACAGGTAAAGAGCTTTGCTAACTCTCTTCTCAGTTTCTTCGGAATTCGCCGAATCGCCTGAAATTTACAGCTGAATTTTCAAGGTAAAACATCAATGAACAACTTGACTATCACGGAACGCCGCAGCGGTTCGGTGACGGTGCTGGATTTGACGGGCAATATCAGACTCGGCGAAGGCAATATCGAAATACATAATATCCTGCGTTTTCTGGTCGAAAAAGGTGAGCGGAAAGTTTTGCTCAATCTCGCGGAAGTCAGCTATATCGATTCGAGCGGCTTGGGCGAACTCGTCGCCGGTTATACGACTCTGCAAAAAAACGGCGGCGAAATGAAACTGCTTCATTTAACAAAACGCGTCGAAGAATTGATGGTCATCACCAAACTTCTGACGGTTTTCGATGTTTTTGAAAACGAACTGGAAGCCATTAATAGTTTTGCAAATATTCCCGACAAAGTTGTCGCGGAAGAAAATGTCACCACAGGAAAGCTCGATAACTCAATAATCGGTTAAAAGGTTTGAGGCGCGGCATATGCAAATCGTAAATTTATTGGTCAATGAAAATCTGCTCAAAGCCGAATATGCTTTTAATAAAGCCGACAGCGGCAATATTGTCGAGCTTTGCCGAAACTACCTGTCATTGTTGACCGAATATCGCGACGAACTTTTCAAGCTTCGCGGTTCGCCCGAAATCAATCAAGTGCCGCTTACACCGCTTGCCCGCGAACTGACCGAACAGGTCAGAAGAGCGATTCGTTCGGCGGTCGAAATTACGACGCGTGAGCGAAATAACGCCGAAGCCTTGCTCGAATCGTTTACGGCGATCAGCGGTTACGACGCGGTTGAAACGTTCAATCAACTCAAATACAAAGGCTTTGACAATTGGGAACTGCGCGGCAGCAATGTTCGGGTCGGGAATCGCGCCGAAGACGATTTGCTGACGGTTGAAAAAGCGGTCGAATCGGCGGGATTGCTTCGGCGGGAAGAATATGTGGCGCATAAAACCACCTTTTTTAAATAATCAAAATGGAATTAAAAGCAGGTCAGCAAACAGGTAATTCATCTCCGGCAAAATGTGCGTGGTGTAGTGGATCGGGCAAATGGAATGTCGCTCCGGGACACTCCGCTTCGTGCATTGTCTGTGGCGGCAAAGGCAGCGTTTCGATTTATCAACCCGCACTCAGCTGCGAACAATGTCAGGGAACGGGCAGAAACAAAACCATCAGACCATGTCTGGTGTGCGCCGGAACAGGCTGGGAGAGTTATCTTAAAAAGTAAGATCTTACTTTTTATTACGAGCTTTAAAGTATACTGATCGTTGTTTTGAGTTTGCACTCGTTAGAGCAAAACAGTAGTTGAAAACTTGTAATTTAACTTTAAAAAACAAAAGAGAAGGGAAATCCTGATATCTCGATATCAGGATTTCCCTTCTCTTTTCGGGGGATTTTAATCTTTTACCTTGTTTTGACTTTGACGACTTCCTCTTTTGTTTCGGATTTGATGATGTCGCGGCTGACGCGTTTGAGCGGTTTATATTCCGGTGTCGGGGATTCGACCGGTTTGATACGCGAAGTTTGCGCCGTCGTCGCCGCGCCGGAACTGCAAGCCGTGCCAAGCGCCGCCAAAGTCAACAAAAATAGACCGATAAACATTTTAACTCGTTGTGTTTTTATCATAAGTTCTTCTCTCGAATTTTAATTAACGTTTCATAAAGGTAAAGCGTTAAAGGTTATGAAAAAGTATCCTTAAAAATCGTTTACCTTTTAACAGACGAAGGTCTGAAAACTTTTGGCGTAAGAATTCGATATTTTTTTGAAAGTAAATTTCGGGAATGGACAAAATATTTGGCGGTATTTGGAAAACGCTGCAAACTAAAAAGTGATTTGTTTGCTTGATTTTAATTGCTCACGGAATTTTTACTTCGCCGATTTGCGTGACTGCCTGGACGTTCGCGTAGTTCGGAATATCGCCCTCCAAATCGCTCATGACGGAACTAAACACTTCGTAAAATGCGTCCAGCGATTCAATTTTAGAGCAACTCGATAAAATTTCGCGTGGCGGTGAAAAGATGGTATAAAATCCTTGACGCTCCAGAGAGATTAAATTTTTTTCAAAAAATATGAAGCAATTAAAAACGTTTGTCGCATTTTTGTGTCTTTTATTGGCGGGTAATAATTTTATATTTGCCCAAATGACGGATGATTTGAGCAATTACAACGAACCACCGAGCCGTTTGCGCGGCGTGATCGAGAAATACGGCGAGGATTACGGCATTTTGAATCGTTTTTATTCGGCACAAACTTCGCCGAATCGGCGGGCGCGTTTCAAACAACTTAATACCGATTGGCTCGCGCTCTTGGGTCGGCAGAATTTCGAGGCGCTCAACCCGGACGAGCAGGTTGATTATCTGCTTTTTAAGAATTATCTCAACCACGAACAACGCGAACTCGACCGTGACGCGAAACAATTGGAAGAAATGTCTGCGCTTGTGCCGTTTGCGCGCACGATCAGCGATTTGGAAGATTCGCGCCGCCGCCTTGAAACGATCGATCCGGCAAAGATCGCCGCGCTTTTGAATGATTTAAGCAAAACAATCTATGAGATGCAAAAAGGCATCGAAGCGGGCAGCATTGCGAAACCGAAACGCACCGTCGCGAACCGGGCGGCGCGAACGGTTGCGTCATTGAAACAAACCTTGCAGCGTTGGTTCGCGTTTTATAATGCTTACGATCCGACGTTTACATGGTGGAACAGCGAGCCGTACAAAGCGGTTGACGCCGCACTTCAGAATTATCAAACATTCATTCTCGATAAGTTGGTCGGAATCCGCGCGGACGACAAAACGACGATCATCGGCGACCCGATCGGACGCGAGGCGCTTTTGGAGGAACTCGAATACGAAATGATTCCTTACACGCCCGAAGAACTGATCGAGATCGCCAACAAGGAATTCGCGTGGTGCGAAGCGGAAATGAAAAAAGCATCGCGTGAGATGGGTTTCGGCGACGATTGGAAACGCGCGCTCGAAGCCGTTAAACAAAAATACGTCGAACCGGGCAAACAACCCGAACTGATCAAAAAACTCGCTTATGAAGCGATCGAATTTGTCGAAAAAAACGGGCTCGTGACCGTGCCGAAATTAGCGCGTGACGGTTGGCGCATGGAAATGATGTCGCCCGAACGACAATTGATCGCGCCGTTTTTCCTCGGCGGCGAAACGATTTTAGTTTCCTATCCGACGAGCGGAATGACGCACGAGCAAAAATTGATGAGTTTGCGCGGCAACAACCCGCATTTTTCGCACGCCGTCGCGCATCACGAACTGATTCCCGGTCATCATCTGCAAGGCTTTATGACCAATCGTTATCGTCCGTACCGGCAAACTTTTCGGACGCCTTTCTGGGGCGAAGGCTGGGCTTTGTACTGGGAATTTCTGCTCTGGGATTTAAATTTCAATAAAACGGCGGAAGATCGGGTCGGTGCGCTTTTTTGGCGGATGCATCGCTGCGCGAGAATCATTTTCAGCCTGAATTTTCATCTTGAAAAAATGACGCCGCAGGAATCGGTTGATTTTCTCGTCGAGCGTGTCGGGCACGAACGCGACAATGCGCTCGGCGAGGTTCGCCGTTCGTTTTCGGGCGATTACGGACCGCTTTATCAAATCGCTTATATGATCGGCGGTTTGCAGTTTTACAATCTGCACCGCGATCTTGTTGACAGTAAAAAAATGACCAACCGGCAATTTCACGACGCGATTCTCAAAGAAGGTTCGATTCCCGTCGAAATGGTACGGGCAATTTTAACGAAACAAAAATTGTCAAAAGATTTCAAACCGAACTGGCGGTTTTATCAGGGCTTGCCGAAATAAAAAGGCTATACTCTAAAATCACAAATTTATGAAAAATTTTTATCCGACACGCGCAGCAGGCATTGCGCTTTTAATTTTTGTATTATCGATCTTTGGCAGCGCACAGAAGAAAAATCTTGCGATTAACGAGCAAAACGTGCGTGCGCATCTGGAATTTCTGGCGAGCGACGCGATGCAGGGACGCGGAAGCGGCACGCAGTTTGAACAAATTGCGGGTTATTATTTTGCTTCACTGATGAGGCAATTCGGCATCGAACCCGCCGGACAAAAAGATTCGCTCGGAAAAACCGGGTTTATTCAAACGGTCAACATCACCAGAAATTCGTTTGCCGCTAACCCGAAACTCAGCTATTCCGCGGGCGGCGCAAGCAACGCTTTGGAACACGGCAAGGAAATGATCATCTTGCGGATGAACGCGGCGGACGCCAGCGGCGCCTTGCAGAAAATGGCTTTGGACGAAAAGCCGCAAAACGGTGCGGTCGTATTTATCAAACCAAAAGACGGCGCAACCGTCACGATGCAAAATTTACAGGCTTTGGCGGGAAGCGGTGCAACCGCCGTGATCGTTGAAGAAAACGCCCAGTGGCGCGCCAATTGGAATCGTTTCGCCGCGCGCAAAGTTTCGTTTACGACGATTTCCAACAAAACCGAAAAATCGGCGGCTTTGATCGTCGTCAGCACGGCGGAAGCGGCGAAGCTCGCGCAGCTTGCCGACGGCACGAACATCGAGATCAAAGGCGAATTAGCGCCGCCGCAAAAACAGCAGACGTGGAACGCGGTCGGAAAAATCACGGGCACGGATGCGCGGCTTTCATCCGAGGTTATCTTGCTCAGTGCGCATATGGATCATTTGGGACTGCGCCCGAACGCGGCGGGCGACGACAAACTTTTTAACGGCGCGGACGACGACGCTTCGGGCTGTGTCGCGGTTTTAGAACTCGCAAGGGTTTTGGCAAGCGGAAAAAAACCGAAACGCTCCGTTTATTTTGCT
>CADEFG010000067.1:0-1066 GCA_902826505.1 uncultured Acidobacteriota bacterium | reverse complement strand
CAGAAGGATAAACTGGTTGACAATCTGCAATTCGAGATGATCGGTCGTCCCGATGCGAAAGTTAAACCCGAAGAACTCTGGCTGACCGGCTATGAACGCTCGAATCTCGGTGCGGAACTCGCCAAACAGGGCGCGAATTTGGTGGCTGATCCGCACCCGGACGAAAATTTCTTTCAGCGTTCGGATAATTACACTCTGGCGCGGCAGGGCATCATTGCCCACACGGTTTCGAGTTTCGGTTTGCATAAGGATTATCATCAGGCGAGCGACGAGATCGAAACCATCGATTTTGTCCATATGACCCGCGCCATCAATTCGATGATCAAGCCCGTCGAATGGCTCGTCAATTCAGACTTCAAACCTGTTTGGGTCGAAGGCAAAAAGCCTTAAAATATTGAACAGTGTGGGCGAAATATTTCAGAAGATTTTCTGATCGAAGTTTCCGACATTGAGCTAGCTTTGAAATTATCTTTGCCGGGGTTCGATATTCCGATATTTTTCAAGCACGAAAGCAAATTTTTCCGTGTCGACAGGTTTCAATATTTCTTCCGTTCGCGGCGGATTTTTTTCGAGCAGACGGTTTGGTCGGGTCGGTCTTTTTTCAAAACCGCCGCCGCAATTCGGACAGACATTGAACAAAATATTTTCGACACAAGCGCGGCAAAATGTACATTCAAAAGTGCAGATCAGGGCTTCGTCGCTCGTATTCGGCAAAGATTTTCCGCAGTTTTCGCAAATCGGTCTGATTTCGAGCATATTTTAAGCTAACAGTTTATTTTATAGAAATTGTCCGGTTATCAAGTTTGCCACAGCGGCGGAATCCGACTCATAATTCGATTTATTTCAGTTTCGCCGAAATTCGTTCAAAATTCGCTTTTGCCGATTGGGCAAGTTGGGTTTCGCCGCGGGTTTCCGCCATTTTATAAGCTTTTTCGTAGGTTTCCTTGGCGAGCTTGAGCGAACCGTTTTTTTCGTAGGCTTCCGCAAGTGAATCGTAGCAATTTGCCGAGTTCGGATGTTTTTCGACGTTCTTTTTGAAAACCTCGACCGCTTCGGCTACGCGTTC
>CADEFG010000066.1 GCA_902826505.1 uncultured Acidobacteriota bacterium | reverse complement strand
TAACTGGAAAGCAGATGTCTTTCTCTATTTAAACATCCTTCGATTCAAAGAGTTACTATCCCCAATTTGTAACCAATTTGGCTTAAATAAATTTGGGATGGTTTCGCTGTGAAAACAAAAACATATATTTCGCGCATTTTATGGTATCAGGGCATCGGTTTCTCGATTATTATTGCTTTTTCCTGGCTGAATGAAATTTTCGATATACCAAATTATTTTGGTGTTCAAGTAACGTCAATTAACTGGCGCGAATGCCTTTTAGAAAATTTTATCGTCCTGATAGTCGCCATTCCGGTAATGCTTTTAACCAAACGGTTGCTTTCACGGCTTTATTATCTCGAAGATTTCTTGCGGATCTGCGCGTGGTGCAAAAAATTGGAGTATAACGATGAATGGATTCCGATCGAAACCTACTTTAAGGAAAAATTCAAAACCGAAAGTTCTCACGGAATTTGCCCCGGATGTTTGGAAAAAACCCGCCAACAACTAAAAGTGGCGCAAGCGGAATGAAATAGTTCGTCTTATCACCGGTTGCGCGTCCGGCAAAATAAAACATAAAAATCCGATTCCCCGCCGTCTTCAATTGCCGTAAAATCGCACTTGTTTTACAATTCATCTGACCGATTTAATCAGCAATTTAAGTTCGCCGAAATCGCCGCAATTTGCACGTAAAATATGCCCGAAAATCACGTTATTGTTATCGTTTATACAACGCTTTACCGCAAGGGCGGTCACCAGTTTCCGATCGTCGCCAAAACGCTCGCCCGCGAGAGAAAAGAGAACGGTTTCGAGGGCGAAATCATCACTGAGGCGGTTGAAAGCAAACGCGAGGTGCTGCATATTTTCGACGATTTGAAAGCGGCGGGCAAGCTGGTTGAAGAATTTCATTTTGTCGGGCATTCGGGAATGTACGGACCGATGTTCGGGACCGTCAAATTTCCCGAACAATTCAGTCCTTACGAATGGGAGCAGATGGAAATTCCGTTTGCCGAAAACGCTTCGGCTTTTTTTCACTGCTGTCGTTCGGCACGCTGGTTTGCGCCGTTTTTTGCGCGCACTTTTAACGTCCGGGCACACGGCTTTTTCTGGTACACGACCTTTTCAAAAAGCAAAGAAAAATATAAATACGCCGGCGATTCGGCAAACGGAGATTTATACACGATCGGCTGTAAAGGCAGAAAATCACACGGTTTGGGCGCGTCCGCGATGAAATTTGCCGGACTGATGCCCGCCGAAGAAATGAAAACATTCAAGCCCGAACCGCCGTCGGGCGACACGACTTATAATCACGTCGCCGAGCTTTACGACGCGGCATTTCAGGACATTCGCGTCCGCAAAGACGAGTGGAAATGGCTCGGCGAACATTTGCCCGCGAGTAAAGAGATCAGCGTGCTCGACATCGGCTGCGGCAACGGCGCGCTGCTTTTTGCGTTGCGCGACCGGATAAGAACGGGTTCGGGCGTGGACGAATCCGCCGGAATGATCGCGCAGGCGAAAAAACGCAACGCGGGCATCGAGAAACTGGATTTCTCCGTCATTGACGGACCGGTTTTGCCGTTTGCGGATGGCAGATTTGACGTCGTCATTTCGATGATGTCGTTTCGTTATCTCGATTGGGATCCGCTTTTGTCGGAAGTCAAACGCGTGACGCGCGCCGGCGGCAAGTTTTTGATCCTCGATATGGTGACGGTTCCCGTCAATTTCAAAGAATATCCAAAACTTCTCGCG
Source organism: uncultured Acidobacteriota bacterium (assembly GCA_902826505.1). Classification (GTDB taxonomy): domain Bacteria; phylum Acidobacteriota; class Blastocatellia; order Pyrinomonadales; family Pyrinomonadaceae; genus JAFDVJ01. Next base: position 11,346 of record CADEFG010000066.1, on the reverse strand, counting down.
GACAAACTCCGGACGATGTTCGGGCAGAAAACCAACAAGGAATTTAACGCGAATCTCGCCAAGCTCGTCAGTCATCCCGATTGGAAAAAGATGCTCGAATACAATCCGATTCGTTCCGAGCACGAGATGAAATGGTATCTCGAAAGCCGTTTTCCCGGGCAGAAAATGGAGATCATCAACATTGGCTGGAACGCGCGTTTAGTTGCGTTCGATTCGGGCGCGGTCGAAAAAGGCGTCGAAGTAAAATTATCTTATCCGTAAAAAAGCCCTTGCGACTCTGCGGGAAAACATCTTTTAAAACTAATATCCCGCAAAGGCGCAAAGCGGCAAAGTTTCAAATTATGAAACAAAAACTCGGCATTTTGGATTGGGGTATCGGCGGCGTGAGTGTTTACCGGCTCGTTAAGGAAAAGCTCGGCAATGTTTCGGTCGTTTATTTTTCCGACACGGGCGCCGTGCCTTACGGGAAAATGTCGCGCGGCGAGCTCGTCGCACGATTAAACCGCGTCATCGATTTCTTAAAATCGAAAGGCGTCACGCATCTCGTCATCGGCTGTAACGCGGCAAGCACGGCAATTCCCTTTCTAAAGCGTGAAGATGTAAAGATCGAGGGCGTGATCGAAAGCGCGGTCGCGATGACTGCCCGGTTAAAACCCAAAAAGCTCGCGGTCATCGGCGGACGGCGGACGATTTTGTCGGGAATTTATCGCCGAAAGTTTGCCGGATGCGGGATCAAACCCGCGCAGCGCATCGCCCAGCCGTTGTCAGCATTGATCGAAAACGGCGATGTCTCGTCCGCCAAACTCCGCGCTGAAAGCCGCAAAATCCTGGCGCCCGTCAAAAATTCTACGCATATTTTGCTTGCCTGTACGCATTATCCGGCGATAACATCCGTATTAAAAGATCTTGTTTCCGCCGAAACGATTTTTCTCGATCCGGCGGGCGCGTTGATTGAAAAGATCGCGGAATGGAATTTACCGGCGGGCGGCGCTGACATTTTTTTCACGACTGGCGGAACAACTGCAATGAAAACCGCCGCGTTCAATGCCTTCGGCGTCAAAATCAAAACGGCAGAAAAAATCCGGCTATGAAAAAGACATTTTTTAGAGATTTTTCGGCATCGGCAAACTTCCCGCCCAATTCGCGCCCGCGCTTTAAAGCGAAGGCGTAATTCTTTCGGACGAAGCCATCAAGCGATCGGTCACATATCTAAATTTTCGCTCGCCGCAGCGCTACGCGAACTGGAAACGGCAGTGGTAGACGGCATCAATCGCGCTGACGAATACACGGCTTTTGGGTTTTCAATATTCAAATCCGATCATTGACGTTCCGTTTACCGACGCCCGTTTCCGGCAGCTAAAATTTTCGGTCGAAGAAGAAACGATCTTGCTTGTCGCCTTTGACGCGTCGCTCTTTCGCAACGATTGGTCGGGAAATATCGAATACCGTTTCCAGACCCAATTTGCGGCGGCGTTTCTCGATCAATTAACTCAAAAACAAACGATCTGAATCCGAAACATCAAAACTTCGGATTTTTGACGATTCGCGGTCGCGTAAAAACCTCGGTTTTAGTAACCGGCTGGCTTTTGACCGCCGTTCTTTTATCGGTCGGCGATCTGACTTCGCCTTTTTTGTCGAAAATCTCGTTTGAAACATTTTTTGTCTGCACTATTTGTTCGCGGCTTTCCGAAGTTTCCCTGACCACCCGTTTTTTACTGCGGATTTGCGCGGGCTGCACAACGGGTTTTTCGTCAATCGGGCGCGGTTGATAATCGGGCAATTGCGGCACGTCCGCGTTATCGGCATCGGGCGCCGGATTGCTGACGGTGACGGTCTCGGGCTTGGCAATTAAAGATTTATCGTTTTCCGAAACCTTGTCGGGTTCCGTCGATTTTGGCGCAGATTTACTGTTCGGCGCCGATTGTGCGGTCGTTTGACCGGTATCAAGCGCCAGCTGAAATTGACGGCTCAGCAATGTTCCGCCAACCACTAAAACAAGCAAAGCGACGAGTCCGGCGCCCATCAAGACCTTTCGTTTAGCAGGTAAATTCCATTCGGGCAAATTCCACGAAGTTCCCGAATCGTCGTAAGAAAAAACCGGACGCTCCGCCCGGTAATGACGGCGCACTTCCGCGACTTCATCAACAGAATTAAGCGGCGCGTCAACGTCACCCGCATCGAGGATCGAATCTTCGTCGTCAGTGATAAAAAATGTTTCCAAAGCAAATTCTTCTTCCACCGTTTTCGGTTTCTCGGTTTTGAGAGTTTTCGGCAATAACGGAATATCGTCGGGTTGTTCCCAATCAATCAGAACCGCTTCGTTCGTCACGTGAATATCGGAATTTTCCGCCGTTTCGTCAGACATCTGCTGCGGTTTATCGTCCGGCGCATTTTCGGTCAAAGAATTTCCGATGAGCGTTTCAATCGGAGGAAGTTTCGTGGTCGTATAATCGCCAAAAGCCTTGACGGGAACTTCGGCGGCAGCCGTTTGAATTTCGACCGGCAGCGAATCCTCAATGAAGGTTGGATTTTCGAACGCCAATGTTTTTTCAACGACCGGCTGAGTTTCGTTTATCAGCGGATTTTCATAAACCGGCAGTTCTTCCATCAAAGCCGAATTTTCAATAATTGTTTGAGTTTCGAACGGCGCGAGATTTTCGACGATCGGTATTTTTTCGACCGGCGCGGAATTTTCAAAAACCGTTTGATTTTCAACCGGAATAATCTCTTCCACGACAATTTGTTTTTCGACCGGCAACGGAATTTCAATCTTCGGAGCCGGCGAAAAAACAATTGCGGCTTTGTCCATCGTCGCCGGGTAACTCATCGCGGGCGGCGGCGTCGGCGAATGCGTCGCGAGCTGTTCGATATGACGAATGCGGCGGGCAAAAGCGTTGGCGGTTTTCAGTCTGAGCCGCGTCGTTTTTTGGAGCGCGTCGGTCAGCGTATGCGTCAGAAGCATTCGGATGTCGAAATTATGAATTGAAACGCGCGGCGGCGGTTCGTTGATCTGTTTGTTGATCAGCACGTCCGCATCCGGCGCGTCGAACGGCGGCTGTCCGGCAAGCGCTTCGTAAAGCACTACGCCCAAAGAATAAACGTCGGTCTGCGCGGCAACTGCCCGTCCGGCGCATTGTTCGGGCGAAAAATATCTCAAGGTATTTAAATTAAGTTCGCCGCAGGAATTGACGATCTTCTGACGAATACCGCCGAAGTCAACGTTTTGGATCTTCACCAGAAAACGATTTTCCGCATCCGAAGTCAAAATTATGTTTTCGGGACTGATATTCCGGTGCAGAACGCCGACCGCGTGGATCGCTTCCAAGCCTTCCGCGACCTGTCTGGTGATCGTCAGCGCCGTCACTTCCGAAGGCGAGCCGACATTTATCAAACAATCGCGCAGCGTCTGCGCCGTCAAAATTTCGGTGACGACATAAACGGAACCGTCGGATAACGTGCCGGATTCGTAAACGCGGGCGACGTTCGGGTGAATGATCGCGGAAAGAGATTGGGTTTCGCGCAGGAAAGACTCTTTCGATTTTTGTTCACCGGCAAACAATTCAGGCGCGATTATTTTGATCAGATAAGGTTTATTAAGAATGGTATTCGAGGCGTGATAGGTTTCGCCGAGCGGAGAAGATTCGCGCAGAAAATCAAGGCGGTAGTTGGCAATTATTTCGCGATTTCCCGCGCGCCCTTCGATCAAAGGCTCGGGATGCGCTTCGGAACAGGAGAGAACAGAATCCGCATAACACCGCTGACAAACGGAACAAACTTTCATTAATACTTAACCCCCTGAAATCAATTGATGATCAACTTTATTTTTTTACCGCAATGGTTCAGTTCAGATTCCCTTTCCAAAAGGAAAGTTGTTTTAAAAATTACGCGGCAAACAGCCTTTCTTAAAAACAGCAAGAAATCCGAATCGGCTTTGACAACTCAAATTATTATCAAATGGCTTTGTCACCCGGCAGAGAAGAGATGCCGTTTAGATTTTGTCAGTCTCTATTTCATTATTTACTATTTCGGGCTGGTTAAGTCAAGATTTTAAATTCGCCGCAGAATTTAATCGTTGGCTGCCGGTTTGATGAATATTCTTCATTTTTTTGTTTCGAGACGGTTTTTAGATGTAAAATAACCCAACAAAAATTTAGAGAAGAGGAGAGACGGGCAATGAATTTTGAAAAATTATACGAGAATATTATTCTCAGAGATATTCTCGAATATTTTACGCCAGGAGCTATTTTTATTTGCGGTGTGTGCTTGATTTTTGAATCTCTAATCAACGATCTTGCCGTCAAAGCCTCTTTGTTTTTACCGATTAAAGATAAACCATTGAACACTTCGCTGTTTTTAGTCATTCAGGAAAATCCGTTGCTGATAATATTTCTTTCTCTTCTCGGCTATGCTTCGGGACATTTTTTAACGGCAATAAATAAAAAATGGTTTCGAGAAAAGACGTTGTTTAAGAAATTGAATTTCTTTCAAAAAAAGGAAGATGAAAATCCGTTTAGCAATCTGACCAAAGATGATTTTGTCAAAAATCATTTGCTCGATGCAATTTTCGCTTCGATGAAAATTGCCGAAACTAATTTTGATACGGTCAAAAAATCATTAAATGATTCCGAATCGTTTAAATTTATTCGCGAGATCGGACGAACCGTGATTCAGGAAAAAAGACCTTCAGCATACCTGGAGTTTGTCGTCCGACATTCAATTTTATCGAGATTTTGCGAGAATATGGTGATTGCATTATCCTTCCTGCTTTTTTCCGTTTATCTTTTCTCCTATTACAGAATTCCCGGTTTTTGGAACATCGCCAAAGACAATGCTTTTGTCGTAATAATTTTAACGGCAATCGTTTTGATCGCCATTTACTTTTTCAAATACCGGATCGCTGAGCTGCGTAAAAATATGGTCAGACACACATTTATTATCTGGTATGCCGATACCTTGATGCCCGAAAAAAAGGAAAAATCTTCTGAGAAAACGGCAGATTAAAAAAATCTGTTACTTTTACCGGATTGGGGAATTCGACCCGAACACCAAAATCGAAGCCCGGATTCCGTCAAGAAGTTTTAAAATACCGCGATATTTCAAATACCAAATACGAATAACGAAGGACGAATCTTGTCTGGTAATCGCAATTCGTCATTTTTTTGGGTCTAAACCGGCGAAAACGTGCTAAACTCTCATTTATGGCATACAGTCCTTTAGCTATCAAACGCCGCAACGTCCTGGGTGATATTTATAATCATTGTGAGTCGGTTGAAACGGTTCCGGTCTATCTGGAAAATCAGCCGGACGAGCAAATCGGTTTTGCCGATGAAAGTCTCGGACACTACGCCGACGCGTTTCTTTTTCATCTGCCCGAAGACATTTGTAAAAAACTTTCGACCGGTCACTACAATTACGCTTTCGACTACGAGCTTTTAGAAAAGGACGAAACCGACAACAAACAAAAACGCTTCCGGCTCAACCATATTATGCTCGTCGGCAGAAAAATCCGCACCGCCGATTGATTTTGCCGCCAACCGAAATTTCATAAAAAGCCGAACTTTCCAAGTTCGGCTTTTTATTTTGCGCGAAAAGTAAAAATAAATGCGCGGCGCATCAGAAAAAATGGAACAAAATTTGCTTGAACGGAATGTGTTTGTCCTATTTTAAGACACGAATTTGCAACGAACCGAGGGAAGAAAATTTATGACTGAAACGAAAACGGAAACTATTGAAAAATTGAACGAATTGATCAAAGACATCAAAATCGCGATGCTCACGACAAACGACGGCGGCATTTTTCGTTCCCGCCCGATGGCGACGCAGGAAGCCGAATTCGACGGCGATTTATGGTTTTTCACGAGCAGGCAAACACATAAAGCCGAAGAGATCGAAAAAGACAATCGCGTCAATGTCAGCTATTCCGAGCCTGACGATAATCGTTATGTTTCAATGTCGGGAACGGCGGAGATCGTCAGCGACCGCGAAAAGATCGAGGAATTTTGGAGTCCGCTTTATCTGGCGTGGTTTCCGAAAGGTTTGGACGATCCGAGTATTTGTTTGCTCAAAGTGACGGTCGGGCACGCCGAATATTGGGATGCGACCGGCAGCACGCTGGTCGAAGCGTTCGGTCTGCTAAAATCGCTTGTGACCGGAGAACGAACGGGCGGCGGCGATCACGTGATGCTCAGTTTATAATTTAACAAAAACAAAAAAGGGGGAAAGATGGAAGATAAAAGACAAGAATCGATCAAAAGACTAAAGGATTTACTGGAAGATATCGACTTTGCGATGCTGACCACGCACGCGAACGGAAAATTGCGTTCGCGACCGATGTCGACGCAAAAATTTGAATTCGACGGCGATTTATGGTTTTTCACCAGCGACCAAACGCATAAGGTTGAAGAAATCGAAAAAAACAACGAAGTCAACGTTGCCTACTCGAAACCGGAAGACAACTGCTTTGTTTCGGTTTCGGGAATAGCCGAAATTGTTAAAGACCGCGCGAAGATCGAAGAGCTTTGGAACCCGATTCTCAAAGCCTGGTTTCCGAAAGGTTTGGACGACCCGTCGCTTTGTTTGCTAAAAGTTTCGGTCGAAGAAGCCGAATATTGGGATTCGTCGTCTTCAACACTTGTGCAGCTCGCCGGATTCGTCAAAGCATTGGTCACCGGAAAATCGGCGGACGGCGGCGATTACGGCAAGGTTAATTTTTAAGTTTGATTCGAAAAAAGTAGAAAAGGATGATGAAACCTTCGGTTTGATCGTCCTTTTTTGTTTGCGATAATTTCCGGGAACAAAAAAAATTGCACCCTCGTTAAAAAACCTGTTATGAAAAATATCATCTCCGGCTTTTTACTGATTTTATCCGCCGCCGTTTTTTGTTTGGCGCAGAATCAAGCGGTTGACCCGAAAGACATTATCAAGATCGAGGCGAACGCAGTGAAAGGTTTTGCCTATCCGTATTATCTGTATGTGCCGCCCGCGCTGCGGACGGCGCAATTGCAAACGAAAACGCAGACGATTCTCGTGATTCCGAACAACACGGGAAAGGTCAATGACGCGCTTGAATTTCACGACGCGGATGTCAAAAAGCGAATGGCAAACAACGGTCAGATCGGCGCCCTTTTGAAAACTGCCGTGCTGATGCCGGTTTTTCCGCGTCCCGCGACCGATTGGCGAATTTACACCCACGCGCTTGATCGCGATGCTTTGCTGACAGCCAAAAAAGAATTTGCGCGGTTCGACCGGCAGCTTGTCGCAATGATCGACGACGCGCGCCGGATACTTAAAAAAGACAAACTGAAATTCGACAAAAAAGTCTTGTTAACAGGATTTTCCGCTTCGGGAATGTTCGCCAACCGTTTTGCGTTTCTGCATCCCGACCGCGTCAAAGCGGCGGCAATCGGTTCGCCCGGCGGTTGGGCGATCGCGCCGGTTGCTGCTTTTAAGGAAAAAACCTTGCGCTATCCGATCGGCATTTATGATTTCAAAATCGTGACGGGCGAAAAGTTCGATCTTAAAAAAGCGCAAAAAGTTCCACTGTTTATTTTTCTCGGCGACAAAGATGATAACGATTCGGTCGTTTTCGGCGACAGTTACGAAGACGCGGACAAGGATTTGATCTTCGAACTTTTCGGCAAAACACCGGTCGAGCGCTGGGAAATTTCCAAAACTCTCTACCAGGAAGCCCGAATGAATGCCGAATTTAAACTTTACCCGAACGTCAAACACACCGTGACGGTCGAGATGCGCGACGATATTCGGACGTTTTTGGAAAAATACGCGAAATAAAAAAAGAAACAGGCATTGTGGAGCATTCCACGCCTGTTTCTTTTTTAGAGTTAGACGCCCTGATTCATCAACTCTAATCCGATCTCATCAATGCCGAACCTACTTAAACTGATATGTAATGCCCATTGCAAATTGGTGACGGGCTTTCAGATCAACGCCCGGCGCAATTTTACCGGCAATCTGAGCGACGCCGAAGTCAAAATTAATCGGAAATTCCGTTTTTGGAACGACGCGCACAAAATAAGTCAAAGTCGTCGGCACGGTCGCGCCCGGCAAACCTTTGATATATTTCGGTTGCTGCGCGGCTTCGGCTCCAAAAATCAGAGAGCTTTTCGGACCTTTGACAACCACTGCCGCCGCCGCAAACATTCTTGCCTTCCATTCGGGCGCATTTCCCGCAACGCCCATGATAGATGCGTTTGTCGCTTTGACGCCGAAGTTTAAAAGAATCGGTAAATCTTTGATCTGCGTGATCGTTTTGGTCGCGACGACATAAACATCACCATTGTTTGTGGATTTTGTCGGCATTGCCAAAACCGCGCCGACGCGCGTGACATTCGTGCGCGCCACAAAACCGGCGGAAATTGCCGGAACCCATTTCGTTTTATTGGCGTTTTCGGGAACAAGATTCACTTTTCCGTGAAAAATATTGAATCCTTTTGAAAAGAGCGGGCTAAAGGAAGCGTTGCCGCCGATCGCGGAAAAATTACGCGTGTAACCGAATTCGATCCGTTTTGCTGCGCCGACCGTCACCGAAGCCTGGTAATGATTGCCGACAATTCCGCCCGCATTCAAATAATGAAACGCGATTTGCGGTTTACCGAATTTGTTCTTTTCCGACGCGCTGGTGTAGGCAAAAGGCGTCACGAACGCGCCGGTCTGTCCTTCCCAGTTCAATTGTCCCCGCACGGTCAATGGCGGCAGAAAAAGGATTGCGCTAAAAAGGATTAGTAAAAATTTATGTTTGCCGATCATAGAAAAACTCCTGGACATAATTATGACCTCCAATAATTTTGAAATTAACGTTTTGAAATATCTCACAAATCGATCACTCAATAACGAACAAAAGTTAACTCCAATTTTGAATTTAATTTCGCCAAAATTTCTGTTAACCATCTGTGGCGACAGAAAATAACTTTGCGAACTATTTCACAAGCTTGCAAATATTATTCCAATTATGAGACGCCGTAAAATTAAGACGATGCGGTGCGCGGGCTAAAAGCGTTGGGAAATTTTTCCCATAAAACCTGAGAAAAACTGCGGAAATTTCCACAGTTTTACCAAATTGAAAGATTCGCCAATATGTCAAATTTCGATTAAAATCGAGGTCACGAAAAAAATAATTTGACCTCTTTTATTAAAAAATTTCGCATTATAGAGTGCAGGGAAATTTCAGCAAAAAAAGCGAGGAGAAAATAAATGAAAAGAAAATTAAGTTTGGCAATTAAAAGTCTTGTGATAAAAGGTTTCGCAGTTTTGATGATTATCGGAACAATGGATTCGGCGGCTTTTTCGCAAACACGGATTCGGTTTGCGCGCGGTCGCACATCAGCGACCGTTTCCGGCACTTTGTCCGGTTCCGGAAGCCGCAGTTATGTGTTGGGCGCGTCGCGCGGGCAAACAATGACCGTCCGTGTCAGTTCGGGAAACGGCGATGTGCACGTTGATCTCGGCGGTAATGAAGTCGGCACCGGCACGACCATTCAACTGCGTTCGACCGACGATTATATTATTACGGTTCACAACGAAGGCGGAGCGACAAAATATTCGCTCTACGTCGGGATTCGCTGATTTTTTTTTGCATTGACGGCAAATCTGTATTAAGAATGTAACCTGATAATAAAAATTTCAGGCGGCATTCTTTTTTTGCGCCCGTTAACGAAAAACTATGAAGAAACTACATTTCGCGCTTATCGCTTTGCTTGCGGCGGCTTTTTGTCTGGCGGTTTCCGCGCAGGAAAAATACACGATCCAGCAATATCTTTCGATTCGTTCGGCGTGTTCGCCAAGCCTCGCGCCCGACGGCAAACGGCTTTTTTATCTGACGAACGTGACGGGAACTTCGCAGGTTTGGATGATCGATCTGCCGGCGGGCGCGCCGAAACAAATCACGAATTACGATGATAATGTCGGATTCGTCAGATTTTCGCCGAAAGGCGACGCGGTTGTTTTCGGGAAAGCACGCGGCGGCGACGAAAACACGCAATTTTTCTGGATGAAGCCGGACGGCACCGGAATTAAGGAATTAACCGCAAATCCGAAAGTGCGCCATAATTTCGGCGCTTGGTCCGAGGACGGCGAGAAAATTTATTATTCATCGAACAAACGGAACGCCGGATTTTTCGATATTTATTCGATGACGCTGGCAAGCGGCAAAGAAGAGCTTTTATACCAGCAGGACGGCGCAAATTCGTTTGCCGCTGCGGATGCGTTCGGGCGCAAGCTCGTCGTTTCGCGCTCGGGCACGGAACTGAGCCTCGACAATAATCTTTATCTTATCGACGTCGAAAGCAAAAAGGAAATTCTGCTGACGCCGCACACCGGCGCAGCGCAATTCGGCAACGTCCATTTTGTCGCCGACGGAATCGTTTTCGCAACCGACGACAAACGCGAGTTTTACTCTTTAGCGCAAATGCGACAGAAAAACGCGGCGGGCGACGATTGGAGCGACGCGAATCGTCAGGTGCAAATCGTTGACGACACGAATTGGGACGTCAACGACATCGAAGCGCGGACTTACGGAAATCTGCTCGCTTACACGATCAACCGCGAAGGTTTTTCCGAGCTCTACTTACGGAAATACGAAACCGGCGGCAAACCGTTGATCACAAATATCGATAACAAAGCTGAAAAGATCGCACTTCCCGCACAGGGCGTCGTCGGCGGTTTGAATTTCTCTGACAACGGTAAGTTTTTAGCGTTTACGTTCAATTCATCAAAAAACAACGCGGACATCTGGCTTTACGATCTGGAAAAGAAATCTTTGACACAAATCACGAAAAGTGAGCGTTCCGGCATTCCGCAGGAATCTTTTATCGAACCGCAATTGATCAAGTTCAAAAGTTTCGACGGGCGCGAAATTCCGGCTTGGTATTATAAACCTCAAAATTTTTCTCAGGAAACAACCGATAAGAACGAAAAGCCAAGAAGAGTAAAGGCGGAAGTCAAACAAGTTTACAAGGATTGGATTAAAAAAGATGTAAGTTATCGGATTGATACAAGAGGATTTCCCGTTATCGTCAGCGTTCACGGCGGACCCGAAGGACAGGAACGTCCGGGCTTTAACCCGCTTTATCAATATTATCTGTCGCGCGGTTACGCCATTCTGGCAACGAACGTGCGCGGTTCGACCGGTTACGGCAAAACCTTTACGCATCTCGACGATGTTCGTCTGCGCGAAGATTCGGTCAAAGATTTAGCCGCTTCGGTCGAATGGCTGAAAACTTCGGGCGGTGCGGATGCCAAACGCATCGCCGTCATGGGCGGCAGTTACGGCGGTTATATGACGCTCGCGGCGATTACGCTCTAACCAGATCTGTGGGCGGCAGCGGTCAC
>CADEFG010000065.1 GCA_902826505.1 uncultured Acidobacteriota bacterium | reverse complement strand
GACGTTAAAGGCAAAAAGATACGAGCATAAAAAGTCTCGAAAAGGACCCTTTTTGACCCAGAAAAGAAATAAATGCATTTTTCTATTCAAGCAGGAAAACCTAAATTCCAAATTTCAAATGGCATCACGGCTGAAGATTTATCAGAAGCTATCCAAATAATCTTTCCTATGGAAACAGATGACGCCTCGATAAATTGGAACGGAACTTTTATTTCCATGAGTTATAAATATGACTTGAGCGTAATGATTGACGATTTACTGCCGTTGCTCCTATCTGTTCAAGTAAGTGATGAAGGACAATATCGGGTCCATTTCGGTTCAAATACATTTAATACCGAATGGCAAATAAGTTGGAAATCTGACGAGCTACTATTGAACGCTCATTGGGAAGAAAATTTTGAGGATTTGAATCTGGTTGAGAAAAATTGTTCTCGATTAAAAATATCTCGAACAACTTTTTTAAAGGAATGGAATGGTGTTCTGGAAAACTTGAGACAGTCTGTTGAATCTTCCGGGGTAAGTATAAAAAGAACACTTGATTGTGAGTTTTTAAATCATCTAGCGAAACTAAAATAATTTCCTGAAGATTAGAAGATTGAAATAAATCTGTCTCGAAAACGCCGATTTATGAAATAATGAATCTGTCCTGAAATGGACCCTTTTTGACACTTTTTTAAGGCATGATGAAAAGAAATTGGATTTTGCTACTCCATTAACTTTGTTCTTCGCGTTTAGGGCTGAATCCCGAGCTTCAGCAATCCCTTTTTGGCATTGATGTTGTTCGGGTCAAGACTCAGAGCCAGCCGATAGTCAATTCAATTAAAAGACATCACTTAAACTAAGGTTCAATCCGGTCAAATCTATGGTGCATTAATCGCGTATTCCACACTGTAAAATGTGTTATTTTTCCTTTTTCATCCTTGTGAAATAATATCCATCCATCAGCGCCGCCACCGACAGGTGACCCCTGAATTATCAAATGAAATTGATTCAACCCATCCGGATCGATGAGGGTGTCGGCAACTGTCGGGCGCTTGATGAAAAGCTGACCTTCTTCATTCAATTCGAGTGTCCAGTAATAATCGAGATGCTTGCTGTAGTATTTTCCGGTAAAGCGGGCAAGTTCCTCTTTTGATGGCTGCCAGATCTCGACTGATTCTCTCTGCAATTTAATTGATGGGTAACCATCGCTGAAACGAACTTCCACTCTCATCGGTGCGGAGGAAGCAGACTGGCTAAATTCAATTTGAAACCCGACATCATCCTGATCCTTAAAATAAAAGAGGGCTTTGCCGACTGGAATAAGTGAAGAGAGTTCGGCTCCGCAGCCTCTGCATTTCAATTCATTGCCTTCCACAAAGAAGTCGCTTGTTTTTCTTTCCGGCACATAACTTTCAAATGAGGTCTGGTTCAGCCAGACATATCTTCCGGCATACTGCTCCAACTCCTGCTTTGGGACTGAGATCGGCTTTGTGAAAAATTGGGGGATTGCAAGAGAGGAGGGCTGGAGTTGTCCCGGTTTTCTTAATAAGTATTCAACAATCGACTTGTTTTCGTCAGCAAACCCGGTTCCGTTCAGATTACCAATCGTGATAACTACTAAATCTTTGGCGGGAACACGGGTCAGGTAATTAAAACCATTAACACCTTCGTGAAAAACAACGGTCTCGTCCTTGAACTTTTGATAAGAATGTCCAAAAACGTAATGGTTATCTCGTCCGGGAACCGTCCGGACGTTTGCTAAGAGGCGGGCTGTAGCCTGAGCGACATCGGTCGAGCTATTGCTTTGAGCCGCCGCCCATCGCTCAAGATCATCTGCGTTCGTGAGGATATAGTAATTTCCGCCCGGTGAGGTCTTTTGCACTGGCTGGAGGCGAAACTTCTTTTTCCCAATCGGCATATAAATAGTCGCATTATTTGGAACAATATCCAACGAATTGTCCTGCATTCGGGTGGAGGTCATCTTGAGGGGCTCAAAAACTCTCTCTTTCAACCAACCTGTCAGATTTTTACCCGATGCCTTTTCAAGTATCAGACGGAGCAATCCAAAGTCGGAATTGCTATACATATAACCTTTGCCAGGTTCGACAGATGGAATTGGCTGCCGGTAAAGGAGATTCAGGAACTCCGACAGGTCGAATCGGTTGGACATTGCCGCTTGGGTGAGCATCATTTCCGCCCACTCATCCACAAAACCGCTGCGGTGGTTCAGAAGGTCCCACAGAGTTACGTTTTGAGACCATTCCGGCAGTTTAGGAAAATATTTTCGCACCGGGTCACTAAGTTTAAATAAGCCGTCCTTTTCCATCAGGACCGCAGCGATAGAAATAAATTCGCGTCCTTCGGAATACGGTATCCGCACCACTGATTGGTGGGTGAAAGGAACATTTAATTCCAGGCTCGCCATGCCGTAATCCTTTCGGGCAATTACTTTGCCGTTTTGAACTACAGTCACGGCGCATCCGGGCGACTTTGTGTCATTGATCCCGGCAAAAATACTATCGATTTTTGTCGCGAGGGCTTGGTTGACCATTTGCTCTCGACGATTGCTCACAGTTCGCTTATTTTGTCCGATAAGCAATATCGGCAACAAAATAATCAGCCAAAATGTAGATAGTTTTCTCATTTGATTTCCTCAATTGCTGCCACCAAGAATGTATCAATCGGCAGAGTTGACGTGGGACGTAACCGAAACCATACAACAGGTATCCGTCCCAGAGCCAAACCAGCGAAGTCACGACAAGTAAGTTTGGGGCTCATATTATTTAAGTATTCTATCGGTGATTTTCTGTCCAACTTATTTTAGAAGTTCAAATTGTCGCATTATAGCTAAGTTATCCATTAAGTCCCAAGTTTCAATGATGAAACTGTCTCTTTTCATTTTTTTATTTGAAATGATTATCTATAATTTGCCGAACCTTACTAGCCCATTATAGATTAAATCTCAAAAACGCCCCATTTTGAGACGCTTTTCCCCGATACAAAACAAACCCGTAAACACTTTATTTAACATTCTTTTAACGGCAAAGTGTCGCATAAGCCGTCTCATAACTAAAATCCCAAAAACGGATGGCTTTTGAAACAACATTTGAAAGTTGAAAAACCGCTAATATTGATTATTTTTCACCAGGTCAGATCGGCGGTTCAGTCCACGAAAATTTTATTGAACGCGAAAGTGAAACGGGCGTATAATTAAACGTCTTTTAAAACAATCGGGTCAAAACTGTTTGACCTTTCGAACAATTCAGCAAAAAGGAAAACTCTATGGAAAACAAAGAAAAGAAAACAAATGAGCAGGAAGAAAACGAAAAGGTCGGTAAATTGTCCGGTCTCGGCGCGGGCGTGATTGCCGGTGCAACGATCGGATCAGTTGTGCCGATTGTCGGAACGTTTGCCGGTGGGTTAGTCGGCGGTGTCGTCGGCAGCGAAGTCGGCAAAAAGATCGGCGGTTCGCTGCTCAACAAATTCGGCGGCAGGGATAAAAACACGGGCGAAGCGGGCGACAAGCCGGACGTTTCGGCGGAGCTTCAAAAGCTTGCCAAACTTCACAAAGACGGCGTTTTAGACGACGAAGAATTCAAAGCCGCGAAAGCGCAATTGCTCAATCTTTAATTCATATATAGTCAGAATCAGCTGCCGCCAGCGGATGGGTAAATTCGCCTGATTTGATCGAGCGGCTTTGACCCGTCCGCTACCGCAGGCGGTTCTGACCTGTTCACAGCAAAGAGTTTGCGGATTTTCATTTCGCAAACTCTTTGTTGTTTAAAACACAAATTTCACGCCGAGTCGCAGCGATTTTTTGCCGGTAAATTCTGCCAAAAATCAATAAATCCAAATATAAATTGCACTTAACGGCAAATTAGTGCATCATAGTCTTTGACAATTTTTCTTACTCTCTTTCATCAACGGTGGCTCGTCCCTTTTGGAAAGAATTCTTAGCGGTGGCGTTTTGGATAGTTCGAGAGTAGGTTCGTATTAGGTTAGAAGCAGCTCAAAAAATTGAGCTATCAAACGCAAACACTTCTGTCGCAACCGTTTCACTGAAGCACACTTTCGTTCGACTCTTCTATTAACTTCTGAAAAACGCAAGAAGTTTAGGCATTCATTTGTCGGCGGAAAGTTACGTCCGGCGCGTTCGCCTTGTGTCTCACCAGTAGAAATTTTGCGGTTTTCGGTTAAGAAAACAAAAGGATATTAAATAACTAAATGAGTTTTAAAGAACTTGGCTTGCATCCCGCTCTTTTAAGCAGATGCGAGTCGCTCGGCTTTACTACGCCGACACCGATTCAGGAACAAGCGATTCCGCTTGTCTTAGAGGGCGAAGACCTGATCGCCTGTGCGGAAACAGGAACCGGCAAAACCGCCGCGTTTTTGCTTCCGATCTTACAAAAATTGATTGACAGCAAACCGAAAGGAACTGCCGTTCTGGTGCTTGCGCCGACGCGCGAGCTTGCCAATCAAATCGAACAAGCCTGTCGCGATCTTGCCCCGAAAAATATTCGTTGCGCGATTTTGATCGGCGGCGCGGGTTACCGCAAACAGGAAGACGCGCTGCGGCGCGGCGCGGATATTATCGTCGCGACGCCCGGACGATTGGTTGATTTTATGGAACGCGGCGAAGTCAACTTTTCAAAACTGCATACGCTCGTTCTCGACGAAGCCGACCGGATGCTCGATATGGGTTTTCTGCCCGCGATCAAACGCATCGTCAAAACTTTGCCGATCGACCGGCAGACGCTTTTCTTTTCGGCAACAATGTCTTCGGAAATCGAAAAAATCGCCTATTCGATGATGATCGAACCCGAATTTATCGAAGTCAGCAAACGCGGAAAAGTGACCGATCTGGTCGAACAATCCGTTTACCCGGTGGCGGCGGCATCAAAAACCGTTCTGCTGCTTGATCTGCTCGAACGCGAAAAATTCGAACGCGTCCTGGTTTTTACGCGCACCAAACGCGGCGCCGATAAGCTTGCCCATCTGCTCGAAGCGCGTTCGCACAAATCGAACCGTATTCACGGCGACCGTTCGCAATCACAGCGCGAAGCCGCACTGAGAAGCTTCAAAAACGGAAAAACGCGGGTTTTGGTCGCGACCGACGTTGCCGCGCGCGGGATCGATATCGATTCGGTCTCACATGTGATAAACTATGACATACCCGAAGCACCCGAGGATTATGTTCATCGCATCGGTCGCACGGGACGCGCAGGCAACAAAGGTCGTGCCATAACATTGGTGACAGCCGGTGAAGAACACACAATGCGGGCAATCGAACGTTTGACAGGTCAAACGGTCGAACGTATTTTGTTACCGGATTTCGGCGGCGTGATGCCTTCAGCGGTCAAACCTACTCCTAATAAATTCGCGATGGGTCGCAAAAAGAGTTTTCGCTCGTTTCGTCCGCGCGGCAGAAGATAAGAAAAGGAAAATAAATTTATGAAAAAAGAAGTATTTCAAGTCGGGCAAATTCTGCAAATGTTTTGTTCGGCTTGCGAGGCAGAACAAGATCATTCAGTTGAAACCGTGTCCAAACAAGGGCAGATAACCAAAGCCGCGTGTCAGGTTTGCGAAACTTCCAGCACCTTCAGCCGCGGCGTGAAAACTTCGGTGGCGATGGGCAAAACAAAAACCGCTTCCCCCTATGACCGGACGCGCAAATACCGCAAAGGTCAGGCGATGATGCACTCGGTTTTCGGGCAGGGCGAGGTAACGGATGTGATCGAACCGCAGAAAATTGACGTACTTTTCGGCGACCGGACGCGCCGTTTGATCCACGCGCAAAATTAACCGCGAATTAAATTTATTAAAAAGAAAAGGCGATTCAAATTTGAATCGCCTTTTCTTTTGCCTTTTTACTTTTTACTTTTATCTTCTGCCGCCCTTCAGCAATAAGCCTAAGACCAAGCCGACCGCCGCCGAGATCAAAATCGTCTGTCCGGGTTTTTGCCGCGCAAATTCTTTGGCTTCTTCGACTAATTCCTTCGGATCTTTATTTGAGATTTCCTTGAATTTATCGCTTGCCTGCGCGAATTTTTCGCTTGCAAAATCTTTGGCTTTTGTTGCCGCGTCCTGAAATTTTTGTTGATATTCTTGTGCTTGCATTTTCCAATCTCCTAAATATTCGTCGTCCGTCACTCGATAAGCTTCTTCAATCGGTTCAACCGGAACAAGACTCTGCTGTTCCAATTCCTTTTCCGCTTTTTTAACTTCCGCTTCAAATTCTGACATATTTCTTAACTCTCCTTCCGTTTCCAAAATTAACCAAGATAAACTCGCTGGTTTCGGTTTTTGATGCCGCCTGGTTACAAAAAGTTGATACGAAACTTTTCGACGGCTGGTTCGTGATAATTTTTTCACAAACGAAGCTTGACAGATTGTTTTTTGATTTGCGAAACTAGAAAAGTTAGTAAGCACTTACTTATTTAACAAAAGGAGCGTAGATTGGATAAGTTTTTTGAAACAACAACAACCCGGATGCCGGGCGACGAACGGCGCGAACAGCTTTGCCAAATAGCGATGCGTCTCTTTTCGGAACGCGGTTTTCGCGGGACGACCACGAAAGAGATCGCTAATGCGGCGGGCATTTCGGAAGCCGTGATTTTTAAGCATTTTGCCAATAAAGACGAGCTCTATGCGTCAATTCTCGATCACAAAGCGTGTGACCACGGACTTGATAATCCGTTTGCCGAAATCGCCGACAAGATCGAGCGAAAAGATGACTTCGGTGTATTTTTCGGAATGGCTTTAAACGCCTTGAATCATCATAAAGAGGATGCCGATTTTTTGCGTTTGATGCTTCATTCGGCGCTTGAAGGACACGAATTGGCGCGGGTCTTTTTTGAAACTTTTATCACGCATATTTACGATTTTCTGGGCGGCTATATTCGTCAGCGGCAGGAAGACGGCGTGTTTCGCGAGATCGAGCCGCGAGTTGTCGTGAGAGCCTTTATCGGAATGTTTGTGCATCATTCGCTGAACAATATTCTGTGGGATAAAGAACAAAAACTATTGAGAATTTCCAATGAGGATGCGGCGCGGGAATTTGCCACGATATTGCTTCAGGGAATCAAAAAATAGCGAACCGATTTTTTTTTATACGCGTTTAATAAAAAGGGCAGCAAATAATCAATGGGATTAATAAATATAAATAAAACAGTATCTATATTACTTTTTTCGGCAACCGCGTTGTTTTTAGCGGCGTGCGGCGGTTCGAGTGCAAAAACCAATTCCAACGCCAATACGGACACCAAACCGACCAATGTTGAAGTGACGACGACGCAAGCGGTCGTGCGGCAGATTCCGACATATTTTGAAGCGACCGGAAATCTGGCAAGCGATGCGCAAACCGATGTTGCGCCGACCGTCGGCGGAAAAATTGTTGAAGTAAATTTCGACATCGGCAGCTATGTCGAAAAAGGCAGTGTCTTGATCCGGCTTGACCCGCGCGACGCGCAGATCAGGCTCGAACAGGCGCAGGCTCAGGTCGAACAACAGCGCAAAGCCGTCAGCCAGTCGGAAGCCGCGGTCGAACAAGCGATTGCCAATCTGCGGCAAACGCAGGTGCGGCTCGGCATCGGCGACGGCGAAACCTTCAATATCGAGTCTTTTTCACAGGTCAAATCAATCAGAGCGCAATTAGAATTAGCCGAAAAGGAATTGACGCGAACGACTCGATTGTTAGAAACGGGCGACGTTTCGCGCGCTCAATATGACCAGCGAAAATCGCAGCGCGACGCGCTTCTCGGACAATTGGACGAAGCGCGTTCAAACGCGGCGGTTGCCGTTAAAGCGATCGACACGGCGCGGGCTGCCGTCAATACGGCGCGCACCAACGTCGGGCAAGCGCGTGCGGCGGTCGCAACGGCGCAAACGCAGGTCGATCAGGCACAAAAAGCGATCAACGACACGATCGTTTATTCACCGATCAGCGGCTATGTTTCGGAAAGAAACTCGGATTTGGGCGAATATATTACGCCGAACACGCCGAATTCAAAGGTCGCGACGATCGTCCGGACAGCGGTTTTGCGTCTTAAAATTGACGTTCCCGAACAATCGGTCGGAAAAATCGCCGTCGGACAAGGAATTTCAGCGCAGGTTTCCGCCTATCCCGACCGCAATTTTGCCGGAAGAATCGTGCGGGTTTCGCCGACTTTGAACACGACTTCGCGGACTTTGACGGTCGAAGCGGAGATCGAAAACGTCGGCGGTTTGCTCAAACCCGGACAATTTGCGACCGTTCGGATCACGCAATCGAAGCCCGAACCGGCGGTCATGATTCCGACCTCGGCGGTCAGAACGGAAGGTGAAATTAACAAAGTTTTTGTCGTCAAAGACGGCGTTGCCAACGAACGGCTGGTCCAGCTCGGTTTTCTCGAAAACGAGATGATCGAGGTCAAACAAGGCATTCAGGAAAATGAAACGGTGGCGACCAGCAATCTAGACAAATTGGGCGACGGCATGATTGTCCGTCAATAATTTTCCGGTTTTTAGTTTTTAGTTTTTAGTTTTTGGAAAGTAAATCGAATTTTTTACAAAATTTCAAAAACCAAAAACCAAAAGCCAAAAACCAAATCAAGGGTTTTATATGCAATGGTTAGCAGAAGTTTGTGTGAAGCGTCCGGTGTTTGCGACGATGTTGGTTTTGTCGCTCGTGACGGTCGGGGCGTTTTCGTTTTTCAGCTTGGGCGTTGATCTGTTTCCGAAGATCGATTTTCCGACGATTACGATCACGGTCGTCAATCCGGGCGCGTCGCCGCAGGAAATCGAAACCGATGTCACCGAAAAGATCGAGGAAGCCGTCAATACGATCAGCGGGATCGACGAGCTGCGGTCGACTTCGGTCGAAGGGATTTCGCAGGTTTTCGTGGTATTTGTTCTCGAAAAAGATGTCAACGTCGCCGCGCAGGAAGTTGAAAATCGCGTCCAGACGGTAATTCCGAATTTGCCCGAAACCGCCGAACAGCCGACCGTCCAGAAGCTCGACACGGATGCCGCGCCGGTTTTGCGAATCGCCGTCAGCGCGCCGACCAACTTGCGCGACGTGACGGAAGTTGCGAAAACCAAGATCAAGGAACGCATCGAATCGATCAACGGCGTCGGTCAGATCACGATCATCGGCGGACGCGAACGGCAGATAAACGTCTGGGTCGATCCCGACAAAATGCGTTCGTATAATGTGACGCCCGCCGAAGTGACCACCGCTTTGCGGCTGCAAAACATCGAATTTCCGAGCGGCAGATTGGACGAAGGACAAAAAGAAACGAGCGTCCGAACCCTGGGCAAAATCAAAAAGCCCGAAGAATTTCAAGAAATCGTTGTCGCGACCCGCGGAAATTATCAGGTCAAGGTCAAAGATCTAGGCTACGTCGAAGACGGCGCGGAAGAAATCCGTTCGCAGGCGCTGCTTAACGGTCAGCCCGCCGTCACTTTGATCGTTTCAAAACAATCGGGTCAAAATACGGTCGCCGTTGCCCATGCCGTCAAAGAGCGGCTCAACGAAATTATCGGCACTCCGGAAACGGCGGGAACTTTGCCAAAGGATTACCGCGTGCAGATCATCGGCGACAACTCGATCTTTATCGAGAATTCGCTGCATTCGATCGAAGAGCATCTGGTCGTCGGCGGATTTTTGGCGGCGGTCGTCGTATTTTTGTTTTTGTGGAATATCCGCACGACATTTATTGCCGCGCTGGCGATCCCGACCTCGATCATTTCGACCTTTGCGCTAATGTATGCGATGGGTTACACGCTCAATTCGATCACGATGCTTTCGCTCACGTTGATGGTCGGGATCGTGATCGACGACGCGATCGTCGTGCTTGAAAACATTTACCGCTATGTCGAAGAAAAAGGCATGGATCCGTTTCAGGCGGCGATCGAGGGAACGCGCGAGATCGGAATGGCGGTTCTTGCGACGACGCTTTCATTGATGGCGGTTTTCGTGCCGATCGGCTTTATGCAGGGCATCGTCGGTAAATTTATGTCCAGCTTCGGATTGACGGCTTCGTTTGCGGTCGGCGTGTCCTTGATCGTTTCGTTCACGCTGACGCCGATGCTCGCGGCGCGCTTGATCAAAAAGCCGAAAGAAACCGAAGCCGAAAAAGAAACCGAGCCGGTCGGTTCGGGCGATTTGTCGAAGATCAAAGGCGACGGCATGATCGAATCGCATCTTGAAGAACCGATCACAAATCGTAAGAAAGAAGAAAAAACCGGACATTCTTCAAAAGACAGTTGGTTTTACAGCAAGATCGACGCTTTTTACACAACGCTTTTGAAGTTTTCGATGGGTCATCGTTGGGTCATTATTACGCTCTGCGTGCTGGTTTTTCTGAGCATTGTGCCGCTCTTTATGTTTGTCGGAAAGAACTTTTTGCCGGTTGACGACCAGTCGCAGTTCGAGGTTTCGGTGCGCGCCCCCGAAGGCAGTTCTTTGCAGGCGACAACCGTTTTGATGGAACGGATCGCGACCGACATCCGCAAAATGCAGGGCGTCACCGATACGCTCATCACGATCGGCGGCGGTCAGGCGCAAGTCGTCAATAGCGGCACGATTTACGTCAAGCTCTCGGACATCAAAGCGCGTCCGAAATCGCAGGAAGCGATGATGTCGGATGCCCGCGACGTTTTGAAAAATTTTCCGCCCGAGCTGCGCACCGGCGTTCAGCAGGTGCAGGCGTTTTCGGGCGGCGGCTTTCGTAATGCGAACGTCCAGTATTTGATTTCCGGACCCGATCTGAAAGTTCTCGATGATCTTTCGAATAAATTGCTCGCCAAGATGAAGTCGATTCCCGATGCGGTTGACGTCGATTCGACCCTGATCAGCGGGAAACCCGAAGTTCAGCTTGAGATCGACCGCGATACGGCGGCTGATTTAGGTGTGCGCATCGGCGATATTTCGCAGGCATTGAACACGCTCGTTGCCGGACAGGAAGCGACGACCTTTAACGAAGGCAGCGAACAATACGAGGTTCACGTTCGGGCGATCAATAATTACCGCACCGACGTTGACGGCTTAAAACGAATGATCGTCCCTTCGACCAAAGTCGGCTGGGTCACGCTCGATCGTCTGGTGAAGGTCAAAGAAGGAACGGGACCGAGCTCGGTTGAGCGATTAAATCGTCAGCGGCAGGTGACGCTTTTGGCAAATACCAAACCGGGCGGTTCGGCGGCAAGTATTACGGCGGCGATCGACGAATATGCCAAGGAATTAAAACTAAATCAAATGCCGGGTTACCAGACAGGCTACGTCGGACAATCAAAAGAGATGGGCAAAGCAGGTTTTTACTTTCTGCTCGCGATCATGTTGTCGTTTATTTTTATGTATATCGTGCTCGCGGCGCAGTTTGAATCTTTTATCCATCCGGTCACGATTCTTTTAACCCTGCCGCTCTCGATTCCGTTCGGTATTCTCAGTCTTTTAGTGATGGGACAAACCGTCAATATCTTTTCGGGACTCGGATTGCTCTTGCTGTTCGGCGTTGTGAAAAAAAATGCGATTTTGCAGATCGATCATACGAATCAGCTGCGGAGCCGCGGAATGTCGCGCTACGATGCGATTATTCGTGCCAACCGCGACCGTTTGCGTCCGATTCTGATGACGACGATCGCGCTCGTTGCCGGGATGATTCCGCTCGTCGTTTCGACTGGCGCCGGTGCGGGCACCAACCGTTCGATCGGCGTGCTGGTCGTCGGCGGGCAAACGCTCTGTCTGCTTTTGACGCTGCTCGCGGTTCCGGTTTTTTATTCGATCTTTGACGATCTCAGCGAACTGAAACTGTTCCGCCGCGCCAATAGCTTGCTCGAACGTCTGTTCGGCGGTTTGAAACGCAGGTTCACGGCGGCGACGAGTTCGCTGATCGGTAAAAATTAAAAATTACGAATTACGAATTACGAATTAAAGAAAAATTCTCAGCCATTCGTAATTCGTAATTTGAAATTCGTAATTGAAATATATGTCTTTGGCAATCAAAATCGCGCTGCTCGCTTCGGGGCTGTTTCTGCTTTCGGGAATGCTGACGGGCGTTTGGAAATACGCGAAGATCATGGGATCTGCCGAACATCGGGCGCCGGCTTATGTTGACATCGCGCATCGCGCCTCGTTCTTTTACAGTTTTGCGAGTTTGGTGATCGCCAAATTGATCGAGTTTTCGCCGTTTAGTCCGCAATGGCAAATCGTGATCGTGGCGTTGCCGCTTTTATATTTCGTTTTGACGGTCATCGGTTATCTCAGGGAAGGCTTTTTAAGCCGCACGGAAAATATGTTCGCGGAACGCAATTTTGTGACGACGTGGTTTATGTATGGCTTGATCGCCGGAGAAATCGGCGGACTTTTATTGATCTTGGGTGGGTTTATTTACACGCAGTTTTTTATATAGGGTTTATATGCAAAGGCACTTATATTTATTTATTCTAGTTTTAACGCTGGCGGTTTTCAGCGAGGTTCGGGCGCAGGACGTGACGCCTTCGCCTTCGCCGACGCCGACCGTTCAACCAAAGCTTGACGACAAGCAAAACGTGACGCCGGATAATCTCGGCGGAGTTCCGACGGTTGCGCCCGATTACCGGAAAGACGACAAATCGCTGCCCGATCTCGGGCGCGTCGGCGTTGATATGATGGATCAGAAACCGCTTTCGTTAAAAGAAGCGATCACGCTCGCGCTCGAAAACAACAAGGACATCGAAGTCACGCGGCAGAATGTCAAAGTTGCCGAGTTTGAGTTGCAGTCGGCGCGCGGCGTTTATGACCCGCGTCTTTCGGGGCAAACTTATTATGAACGCGCGACCACGCCGAACATCAGTTTTTTTACCCCGACCATTACAAAAACGACCAATGATTCGATCGTCGGGAACGCGACTTTTCAGGCTTTCGTGCCAAAATTCGGGACGGTTTTAAGCGGAACGGTCAATAATCAGCGCGTCGGCAGCGACAATCCGGTTTCGATTATCAGCCCGCAATACAGCACAAGTTTTAATTTCAGCATCACGCAGCCGCTTTTGCGCGGGCGCGGGTTCGATCAAAATCGCCGCGTCATCGAAATTGCCAAACGAAATCTGAGTTTGACCGACACGCAGTTTCGCCAGCGCTCGATCGAGATCATCACGAACGTTCAGCGCGCCTACTGGGATTTGGTTT
>CADEFG010000064.1 GCA_902826505.1 uncultured Acidobacteriota bacterium | reverse complement strand
ACCGGCGGCGGCATGGGTCGCGGCATGGGTCGCGGCGGTTTCGGCGGCGGCGACGGCGCGACCGTTTACACGCTCGACGGCAAAGAAACGACAACGGAAGTCGATGCCGGTCAGATGGGCAAAGTTCCCGTCAAATTAAAGGCGAATCTCGAATCGGACGGCAAACTGAAATTATCGAATTCGCGGACGATCACGACGCAGATGGGCGAAATTTCGATCACCACGAAAGAAACCTGGGCGCTTTCCGAAGACGGCAAAACTTTGACCGTCAAACGCGATATGGAAACGCCGCGCGGCACGAATTCGTCGGAAATGGTTTTCACAAAGAAATAATCGACCGCGAAAAAAAACGGTAAGAAAAGCAAGGGTTTCGGCGCTTGCTTTTTTTTATTCGCGGCGCGCCTTTCGCAATATAACGAAAAGATCGGCGCTCAAAGCAGTCGGTTTTTAGCGCCCGGCGCCGCGCTCTTTAAAGTGTTCAATGCCTATTAAAAAACCGCTCTTTAGATTATAATTTCTCAACCGTACGACATAACAAATCAGCGCCCGAAAAGTTCAAAAATAAATTTACCGAGCAATGCCAAAACTTTTACCGACAAACCGATCAGCGATCCGATGGCAGGCAATCATATTATTGATATTTATCCAGCTGACATCTTGGGCGCAAACGATCCGACCCGATCAAAATTTTACGGTTTCGGAAGCTGCTTACCGCGCAAACAATACCGGTGTCGGGCTTTTGGAACAATATAAATTCGACGAAGCCGAACGAGAATTCAGACGCGCACTCGGTCTGAAACCCGACTTTAAATTGGCGCGAATCAACCTTGCGATCGCGCTTTTCAACCAAAAAAAACTCGATGAAGCCAAAATGCTTGCGCGGGAATCTCTGAAGACCGACAAAAATTCGCTGCCTGCCTACTATCTTTTGGGGCTTGCCGCCCGCTCGGAAAACCAGACCGAGGAAGCCCTCGAAGCCTTTCAAAAGGTTTTGACGATTGACCCGTTTGATGTCGGGGCAAATGTCAATGCCGGACAAATCTACGCGCAAAAACGCGATTATCCGCAAGCCATCAAATATTTGCAGACCGCCTACGACGCCGAACCTTTTAATCTGACGGCGATCTATAATCTGGCAACGAGCTTGCAGCGCAGCGGCGAGCGGGAAAAAGCCGCCGAACTGTTGAAAAAATTTCAAACTTTGCGCGACACGAGCGCCGGTGTCAACATCGGTTTGAATTATCTCGAACAAGGTCGCTACGCCGAAGCCTTCGCGTCAAACGGCGCGGAAGAAGAATTGGTTGATAAAACCGCGCCGAAAATTGTGTTTCAAACGGCAAATGTCGGCATCAGAAATAAAACTTCGATAAAATTACCGATTGCCAAACCTTTCAGCCGGTTTATCGGAAAACCTTCAACAAAATACCAGATTCTCAACGTCTTTGCAGGCGGCGAAACGCTGCTCGATTTTGACGGCGACGGCGATCTCGATGTCGCTAAAATCGACAATTCGGTCGCGAATTTCCGGAAGCCTTCGTTCGGCTCGTCAACCGCCAAAACCGACTGCAAGATTTCGCTCTACCGCAACGAAAAAGGCAGATTTACCGACGTTTCAAACGCTTCGGGCGATTTGGCGAAAACGGTCAGCACGATCGGTACGAGCATCATCGCCGGAGATCTCGACAACGATAATTTGCCCGATCTCCTGCTCGTCGGTTTCAAGGAAATCCGGCTTTACCGCAACGCAGGCAAAGGCGAATTTAAAGACGTCACGGCGCAGGCGAAATTTCCGGCGTATGAAAGTCTTTCGACTTCCGCCGCGTTTGCCGATTTCGATCACGACGGCGATCTGGATATTTTTATCGCGGGTTTTGCCGATATTTCGGACGAAAAATCCGAAGTCAACGATTTCCCTTTCCCGTTGTCATGGAACGCCGCGCCGAATCTTCTGCTTCGCAATAACAACGACGGCACTTTTACGGACGTTTCGGCTGAATCGAAAATCAATCAATCAAAAAACGCTGCGGACGGAAAATCGGTTGCCATCGTTCCGACCGATTTCAACAACCGCCGCGATCTCGATTTCGTCGTCGCCAATTTTCAGGGCAAACTCAATTTTTTCAGCAATCAGCGCGACGACACTTTCAAAGACACAGCCGCCGAAATCGGGCTCAACAAAACGGGAAACTGGAGCTGTATTGCCGCGGGCGACGTCAACAAAGACGGTTTTACCGATTTTTTCTTCGGAACGCATTTCGGTTGGGAAAATAAAGGCGACAAACAATTTCTCGCAATTTCGGACGGAAAAGGAAAATTTATTATCAAGGACGCGCCGCGCGGGACGGACGACGCAACCGCCGCGCAATTTTTGGATTACGACAACGACGGCTTGCTCGATCTGCTGGTTTCAACCGGGAAAGGCTTGCTGATTGCTCGAAATTTGGGCGATAAATTTGCTGATGCCGCCGCCAAAGTTTTCGTCAATTCCAAAACTTTCGCCAACGCCAGCCGCATTTTATCGGCGGATTTTGACGGCGACGGCGATTTGGATCTTTTGGTGGACGGGCAGTATTTACGCAGTAGCGGCGGCGGCGGAAACAATTCCGTCAATCTCGATTTGCAAGGTCGCGTGAGCAACAAAACCGGCATCGGCGCGAAAGTAATTCTGCGGTCGGGAAGTCTGGCGCAGCAATTGGAAAGCTATTCGGCGAGTCCCGCACCGGCGCCGTCGGAAATCCATTTCGGACTCGGAAAACGCGAAAAACCGGATTCGATTCGTATTCTCTGGAGTTCGGGAATCGTTCAGTCGGAAACCGATTTTGCGACGGTGACCGCGAAAAACGGTTTGGCTCTCAAGATTCAGGAAGTTGACCGCAAACCCGCGTCGTGCCCGTATCTTTACACCTGGAACGGCACGAATTTCGAGTTTATCACCGATTTCCTCGGCGGCGGCGAAATGGCGGGCTGGGCTGGGAAAGGCGAATATCATTATCCGGATTCGGACGAATATGTCCGCATCGTGCCCGAAAAGCTCCGCGCGAAAAACGGTTTTTACGAAATTCGCGTGACCAACGAGCTCGAAGAAGTGATGTATCTGGATAAAATAAAACTCTTTGCCGTCGAGCACGCTGCCGACACGGAAATCTTTCCGAATGAAGGTTTGGGCAAATCCGAAACATCGAAAGGGATTTTTACCGTCAAAAATGCTCACGCGCCGCTTTCGGCTGTCAATTCCGACGGGCGTGATGTTTTGCCGAAAATTCGCGATGCAGACCGTGTTTTTTACGATGATTTTAAGAGTTTGCCGATTCGCGGTTATGCCGAAACGCATAGTTTGACGCTCGATCTTGACGAAAGAAAAGGTTTTAACGGAAGGACGATTTTACTGCTCACGGGTTGGACGGATTATGCTTTTTCATCGGATAACGTCGCGGCATCGCAAAGCGGTAAATCGCTTTCGATGCCGTATTTGCAGGTTAAAAACAGAGAAGGCGAATGGCAGACGGCGATCGAATCGATCGGCATTTCGGTCGGTCGCCCGCAAACCTTGACGGTCGATCTGACGGGCAAGTTTCTCGCGGATTCGCGCGAAGTTCGGATCGTCACGAACTTTAAAACCTTCTGGGACAAAATCGCGGTCGATACTTCGGAACAAATCGACGATTTGAACATTATTGAAATCGAACCCGAAACGGCGAATCTGCGCGAACGCGGATTTTCAGAGGAAACAAAAATCGGCGGCATGATCGTTCCCGACTACGAAAAAGTTTCGCTCGACGAACGCTGGAAAAATTTTGCGGGCAGCTTTACGCGTTTCGGCGACGTTCGATCTCTGCTTTCGGAAATCGATGATATTTTCGTGATTGCCCGCGCCGGCGACGAATTTGCGCTGCGCTTTAAGGAATTGCCCGCGCCGCCGGCAGGGAAAACCTACACGTTTTTGCTTTATGCCGACGGTTACAGCAAGGAAATGGACATCAATTCCGGTTCGCCCGACACGGTTCTTCCCTTGCCGTTCAAAAAAATGACGAAATATCCGTA
The DNA here is from genome assembly GCA_902826505.1 of uncultured Acidobacteriota bacterium. Lineage (GTDB taxonomy): Bacteria > Acidobacteriota > Blastocatellia > Pyrinomonadales > Pyrinomonadaceae > JAFDVJ01. The sequence goes on along the minus strand of CADEFG010000064.1, from coordinate 9,316 downwards.
CGGCGCGGACGAGCGTTTTCCGATGACGGACGAAAAACGGCGAATCTATGACGAAACTTTGACGCGGTTCAGTCGCGGCGTTTTTTAGAGATCGGACGCATTTTCGGGCAGAGCGAGAAATTAACTAGACTTCAAATTAGATAAGTGATAAAACTATTTCATCTAGCTTTGTTGTCAAACCAAACAAACAAAATTCGCTTTCTGAAATTTAAAGAAGTATGAAACATATTCGCTACTCAACCGCCGCGGTTCAGACGGATTTTGCGAATCCCGTAACGCGGGCGGAAATGCGGAAAAATACCGGCAGAATCTTGAGTTTGATCGATTCGGTGGTGATCGGTGCGATGCCGTTTTTGCCGGTCAGGCTCATCGCTTTTCCCGAATTCGCGCATTCCGCGCCGATTTTTCCGACCGTTAGAGAATTAAGGGAAAAGCTCGCCGTCGAGATTCCGAACGAACACACCGAAAAGCTGATCGAAAAAGCCCGTGAACATGATATTTTCATTCAAAGCGGCACGTTTATCGAATACGATCAGAAATATCCGAACCACGTTTTCAACACGACTTGTTTGATCGGCGGCGACGGCATTTTGTATAAATACCGCAAGGTCAATCCGTGGATTCCGTTTGAAGTTCATTCCAGCCCGCACGACATCGAAGGTTACGAGGAAGAACTGTTTCCGGTCGCGAAAACCGAGATCGGCAATATCGGCACGGCGATCTGCTACGACTGGCTTTTTCCCGAAGTCCTGCGCCAACTGGCGATCAACGGCGCGGAAATTCTCGTCCGCGTGTCGGCTTATATGGACCCGTGGAACGCGACCGAACCGATGGATTGGTGGACGCTCGTCAACCGCTGCCGGGCGTTGGAAAATATGTGTTATGTCGTCGCGTCGAATCAAGCGGCGAGCATCAAGCATTATCCGCCGTATTCGTGGTCGGGCGGCTCGATGGTGGTTGATTTCGAAGGCAGGATTTTAGCGAAAGCATCGGAAGGCGCGGGCGAAAAAATCGTCGTCGCGCCGATCGATATTTCGGCTTTAAGACACGAAAGAGAAGTGCGCAAAGGTCATCAGATGCTCGCGCACCTGCGAACCGAAGCCTATCCGATGTACCGTAAACACATCTATCCGCCGAAGATTGACGGCGCGGGCGACGAGCTGACCTACGAGCGCAACAACGAGCTGATCGAAGCGGCGAAAAAGGAATTTTAATGGTTGAAATTGCGTAGCGATTATTTGATTTGAGCCGTGAGTTTTAACTTACGGAAGATAACAAAGAAAAAAATCTGTCGCGTCAGCGACCTTTGAAAAACATTCGAATTCAAAAATCGTTTTTCCAAACTGTCCGTGCTTTAAAAGACACGGCTAAATTCATTTGTCGCGACGCGCCGTAAAAACTTATGAAAAATCCGAAAATAATCGCGTTGTTTTTATTGTTTACATTGTTCGCAACAGCTTGTCGGCAGACAGTCGTCAATGAACAAAATCAAAATGCGGCGGCAAGCCCGCCCGCCCAAACTGCCGAGAAAAACGACGACCGCAAATGGTGGAAAGAAGCGATCGTTTATCAAATTTACCCGCGCTCGTTCAAGGATTCGAACGGTGACGGTGTCGGCGACCTGCGCGGGATCATCGAAAAGCTCGATTACATCAAATCTTTGGGCGTCGATACGGTTTGGCTCAATCCGATTTACGAATCGCCGAACGACGACAACGGCTACGATGTTTCCGATTACCGCGCGATCATGAAAGATTTCGGGACGATGGCTGATTTCGACGAGCTTTTGAAAGGTTTGCACGAACGCAAGATCAAGCTCGTGATGGATATTGTCGTCAATCATTCGTCGGACGAACACGAATGGTTCAAACAATCGCGTTCATCGCGGGAAAGTCCGTATCGTGATTATTATTACTGGTGGAACGCCGAAAAAGGCAAGCCGCCCGCGCGTTACAGTCTTTTCGATGTCAATCACGACGCGTGGAAATTCGACGCGCAAACGAACGCTTATTACCTGCATATTTTCTCGCAAAAACAGCCCGACCTGAACTGGTCGAACCCGAAACTGCGGCAGGAAGTTTACGATATTATGAAATTTTGGGCGGACAAAGGAACGGACGGTTTTCGGCTCGATGCGTTTCAGTTCGTCGCCAAAGACCCGACGTTTCCCGAATTTCCCGCCGGAACCGAACCGAGCTTGATGAATTATTCGATGGGCGCCGGGATTCACGATTATTTAAAGGAAATGAACCGCGAAGTTTTCAGCAAATACGATGTGATGAGCGTTGCCGAAGGCGCGGGCAGAAACTTTCAGGACGCCCACGAGCTGGTTGATGCCGACCGCCACGAACTCTCGATGGCGTATGCATTCGAGGGCGCGGACGTTGCCAGATTCGGCGGTTACAAACTCGCGAAATTCAAGGAAGTTTTTTCAAAATGGGACAAGGAATTTGCCGAAAAAGGCTGGCTTTCGATCTTTCTCGCCAATCACGACAAAGCGCGGATGGTTTCGCTCTGGGGCAACGACAAACCCGAATTTCGCGCTTATTCGTCGAAAATGCTTTCGACCTTTATTATGACGATGCGCGGCACGCCGTATTATTACAACGGCGACGAGCTCGCGATGACCAACGCCGGATTTGAAAAAATTGAAGATTTCCGCGACAAAGCGATGCTCAATGAGTATCAATATCAAAAAAATACGGGCGGCGATCTGAACAAGTTTTTGGAGCGCATCAAATTTGAAGCCCGCGACAATGCCCGCACGCCGTTTCAATGGAATTCGAGCGACAAAGCCGGATTCACGACGGGCAATCCGTGGATCAAGATCAACCCGAATTACACCGAAATCAATGCCGAGGACGAAGACAAAAATCCGAATTCGCCGCTCAATTATTTCCGCAAGCTCGTCAAATTTCGCAAAGACAATTTAGTCCTGGTTTACGGCAAATACACGCTTCTCGACCGCGAAAACGAAGACGTTTATTCGTACACGCGCGAGCTGAACGGCAAAAAATTGCTCGTGCTCTTAAATTTCAAAGCAAAGGACGCGGAAGCGAAAACCGGTTTGGATTTATCGAAGGCGCAAGTTTTGATGAGCAATTACCCGGACGCAACAGTCAGCGAAAAGCTGAGACCGTACCAATCCCTGATTTTGGAGCTATAACTTGAACAAGACCGAACGTGAAAAAATGCTGGCAGGCGAAGGCTATTTTGCCATCGATGGAGAACTTGGCGCGATCAATTCGCGGGCGCAGGAATTGCTGTATCGTTTTAACGTGTCGCATCCTTCAAAAATATCCGAACGCGCAGCGATTCTCAGCGAACTCTTTAGCGCAGTCGGCGAAAATTGTCTGATCAAACAGCCTTTTTTCTGTGATTACGGAGCGCATATTTTCGTCGGCGATAATTTTTTCGCCAATTACGATTGCGTAATTTTGGACTGTAACGAGGTGCGCATCGGAAACAATGTCATGTTCGGACCGAAAGTTCAGATTTACACGGCGCATCATCCGCTTGAACCTGAAATTCGCCGAACGCAGTTGGAATACGCCTCGCCGGTAATTATCGGCGACGACGTTTGGATCGGCGGCGGCGCGATAGTTTGTCCGGGAGTCGAAATCGGTGCGGGAACCACGATCGGCGCCGGCAGTGTAGTCACAAAAAGCATTCCGCCGCGAGTTTCCGCCGCCGGAAATCCGTGTCGCGTGATTCGCGAAATCGTTTGATTATGAAACCGTTTTTTCTCTGGTTGGTTCTGTTATTTGCCATCGAAACCTTCGCGCAAGACGACGAGCGGCATCGTCCGCAGCTGCATTTTTCGCCGCCGACGGCGTGGATGAACGATCCGAACGGAATGGTTTTCGTAAACGGCGAATATCATCTTTTTTATCAGTATTATCCGAACGATACGGTGTGGGGACCGATGCATTGGGGACACGCCGTCAGCCGTGATCTGGTTCACTGGGAAAATCTGCCGATCGCGCTCGCGCCGGACAAGCTCGGTTATATTTTCTCGGGCAGCGCGGTCGTTGACGCGAAAAACACGGCGGGTTTCAAGTCGGGAAAAAACGCACCGCTCGTCGCGATGTTTACTTATCACGACCCGGAAGGCGAAAAAGCGGGACGCCGGGATTTTCAATATCAGGGCATCGCTTATTCGAACGATAACGGGCGAAGCTGGACGAAATACGACAAAAATCCGGTTATTGCGAATACGGAAAACATCAAGGATTTTCGCGACACGAAGGTTTTTTGGAACGAAAAATTAAAATCGTGGTCGGTCGTTTTCGCGGTCGGCGATCATGTTCGCTTTTACAATTCGCTCGATCTGAAGGATTGGAAAATGACCGGCGAATTCGGCAAACCTGACGGCACGCACGCCGGAGTTTGGGAATGTCCCGATCTGTTTGCATTGAAAATCAACGGGCAAACGAAATGGGTTTTGCTCGTCAGCATCAATCCGGGCGGACCGAACGGCGGTTCGGCAACCCAGTATTTTATCGGTGATTTCGACGGCAAAACCTTCAAAAACGATAATTCGCCCGAAACCGTTTTATGGCTCGATCACGGGCGCGACAATTACGCCGGCGTGACGTGGTCGAACGCGCCGAAAAATCGCCGGATTTTCATCGGTTGGATGAGCAATTGGGATTACGCGCAAAAAGTTCCGACCGAAAAATGGCGCAGCGCGATGACGCTGCCGCGCGAACTCGGTTTGAAACAAACCGAAACAGGAATCCGGCTGATTCAAAATCCGGTCAAAGAAACCGAACTTCTGCGTTCCGGCGAAGTTCTGAGCGTCAGAGATCAAATTGTCGAAAAAGAACTGAGTCTCGGCGCGGGAAAATCTTCGCTCGTTGAATTGGATCTGGAAATCGATCTGTCAAAAACTGACGCTGAGAATTTCGGCGTTGAGCTCGGCAACACGAAAGGCGAAACCTACAAGATCGGTTATGAGCCGAAAACCCAAAAATTCTATTCCGACCGCACAAACTCGGGAAAGATGGATTTTTCGGACGTTTTCGGAAATAAAAAGCACGTCGCGCAACATTTAAGCCGCAGTAAAACATTAAAAATCCGGCTTTTTTTCGACACGGCTTCGGTCGAAATGTTTGCCGGCGGCGGCGCCACCGCCTTGACCGATATTTTCTTTCCGAGCGAGGATTTTACGCGCTTCAAGATTTACAGCAACGGCGGCAAGACGACTTTTACAAAGGCAAAAGCGTGGAATCTGAAATCGATCCGGCGATAATCACTGGCTATTCGTTTTTCGGTCGTTGATCTGCCGGAACATTGACAAAAATGTCTTCATATTTTTGATAACCGTCTTTGACGATTTCCATCAAGTTCGATTTTTCAACGACTTTCGGCTCGATAAAAATAAACGGAATTTCCTTATTGACGGCTTTCATCGTTTTGGTCGTTTCGAGTTTTTCGCCTTTCGCGAGTTTGACGGCGGCTTCGACGGCGGCATAGGCAAGCGGCTGGATCGGTTTATAAACGGTCATTGATTGTTCGCCTTCGGCAATCCGCTGCAAAGCATCGAGCTGCGCGTCCATTCCCGTCACGACAACTTTTCCGAGCAAGCCTTGTTTCTTTAAGACCTGCGTGACGCCGCCCGCCGTTCCGTCGTTCGAGCAAACGAACGCGACGATATTGTTTTGGTTCAGCGCCAGAGCATTTTCCGCGATCTTCAAGGCTTCTTCCGGCGACCATTCTTTGGCGTGCTGGTCGGCAACGATTTTGATGTCGCCGCGGTCAACCGCCGGTTTGAGGATTTCGTTTTGTTTTTCTTTCATGATCAGCGCATTGTTGTCGGTCGGCGCGCCGTAAACCAACACGTAATTGCCTTTCGGCGCATTTTTCAGCGCATATTCCGCCTGCATTTGTCCGGCGAGCGAATGCAGGTGCGAAACCAGAACATCGATTTCATCACTCATGATCAGACGGTCGTAACTGACGACCGGAACGCCGCGTTTTTTTGCTTTTTCAACCGCCGTTGCCGCGACCAATCCGTTATGCGGAACGATTATTAAAACGTCGATGCCCTGCGTCAGAAAATCGTCAACCTGTTTGATCTGTTTCTCATCGCTGCTTTCGGCGACATTGATAATTACTTCGGCGCCAAGCTCGGCGGCGCGTTTTTCGACCAGTTCTTTATCTTTTACCCAATGTTCTTTGAGCGTGTCCATCGAAAAACCGATGCGGATCTTTTTGGTGGATTGAACCGGCTGATTCGCAGAATTGCGGCTCTGTTCGACCGGCGCGTTAACGCACGAAGCTGAAAGAAAACCGATCACAATAAATACCAGTAAAAATGTCCGTTTCATATTTTCCTCGATTCTGTTGATTTTTATGCCGAAGCAAATTTTCTCGCCAAAACTAAATTTATCGCGCCGATCAGCGTCGGATCGTTGCCGAGCGTCGAAGTCATCAAACGAATCGCCGGCATTCCGTTCCGCACACTGCGCCTGGTAAACGATTTCAATTCGCCGGAGATGATTTTCCAGGCGCCGCTGATACTGCCGCTGACGACGATCGCTTGCGGACTTAAACCGATAATCAGATTTGAAATACCGATGCCTAAAAATCTGCCGGTTTCGCGCAAGGCATTTAAAGCATTTGGCTCGCCGCGCAGAGCCATTTCCACCAGATCGTTCGTGCTCAAATGCGCATAACATCTTTTTTCCTTCAGCAATAACTGGTTGTAGCGGGCGAGGATCGATTTTTCCGATGCCAACGCTTCCCAGCATTCGCGGCTGCCGCACGAACAAAGAACCGGCGCGTTGCCGCCGACGATCATATGTCCGAATTCGCCCGCCGCGCCTTTTTCGCCGCGATATATTTGCCCGTCAAAGATGATTCCCGTCCCGATTCCCTCGCCGACCAGAACGGTCATAAAATTTTTAATTTCCCTGATCTTACTGCCGCCAAACCACAATTCGGCAAGCGCGGTCGCGTTTGCGTCGTTCTCAATCGTCACCTTCAGATTCGTTTTTTCCGCCAAAATCCGGCTGATCTCCCAATTATGCCACTGAAAATAAGGAATATACAGGACTTTTCCGGTACGATAATCGGCAATTCCGGGAACGCTGATTCCGATCTCCAGCTTTTCTTTCTTAAACAATTTAACAAGTTTGGAAACTTTTTCGACAATTAACGCCGTCATTTCGACGGCATCGGTGACGGTCGGGAAATCTTCTCTTTCTAAGATCTTGCCGCCCATATCGGCAACCGCGACCGTCGTTTTTATTGGCGTCACATCAACGCCGAGAGCGATCGCTTTGCCGGTTTTCAATTTTAATAAAGTCGGTTTTCTGCCGCCCGAAGAATGCCCCGTGCCGATCTCTTCGATCAAACCGTCCGCGTGCAGAACATCAATAATCGTCGAAACGGTCGATCTGTTCAAGGTCGTTTCTTTGGCAATCGCGGCGCGCGAAATAGGCGCACAATCGCGGACGTAATTTAATACGATCTGCCGGTTGATGCTGCGAATTGTCTTTGGTCGTGCAATTTGTGCTTGCGCCCGATTTAAATAGACTTTTTTCATTGATTTTGAAATTTATTATTTTTACATATTGGCTAAATAAAATAACTGCCCTTTTTCAAACAACGTTTCATCTATCGATTTTCAGCTTCAAAACACCGGATAAAAAAGCTCGCGCTAACGGTCTGCCGCAAACGGCAACAGAATTTCACGTTTGCGATACGAATTTTCGCCGGCATCAAACGAAATTTGAATTTCTTGTTCACCGGCGGTTCGCGACGAGATTTTTACATTTTCGACTTCTTTTAATTTTCGCGGCGATCTCACGCCGATCGAATAATTTTGACCGGCGCGTCCCTCGACCAGCAAAAACAAACCGTCTTTGCCCGCGCGCGCTTTGATGATTCGCAAACCGGCGCTTTCCGCACCGGCGACAAGCGCCGGCGGCACCAGATAAACTTCCGTGCCTTCGGTATATTCAAAAGCGATTTCGGTCGGTGAAGCGCCCAATTCAAATTTGACTTCCGTTTGCTGACCGTCGCCGTACGGTTTCATTTGAAAAGCGATTTGGCTGCCGTTCGCGGTCACGTTTTTTATCACCGCATCGAGCGGCAACGACGGCGCGAGTATGATCTGTAAAGGCTGCGTCCGCGCGCCGTTTTTTGTTTTTCGGTCGAGCGAGATCGTCATTTTTCCGTTCGCTCGCTGAAGCTTGAGATCGACCATCGAATCGCCGGTGCGCACGCCGCGAATTTCCAGATCGTTCCAGTTTGCCGGAATTTGCGGGGCAAACTTGAGCGTTTTGCCCGCGTTTGTCGTTTCGATCCCGAACATTCCGCGCATCGCGGGCGAGATAACCATTGCTTCCGACCAAACCTGATGATGCGAAGAACGACCGAACGGCGCGTTGAAATCGCCCGATAAAAGCTCGGTGACATAACCGAGCGCGTTTGAATAGGTGAGCAGCGAATTTGCCATCAGTGCCTGGTAACCGATATGCGGGCGACCGTAATTATATGCCGCGACCGATTGCCAGCCGGTAAAAAGTCCCCAGACCGAACCGTAATGATAAGAAAGCGGATCGTAAAGCTGCGAGTCGTTCGCGAGAATTCGCGCCCCCCAATCGGTCGTGATCTTGGCGCTTCCGAGATGGTCAATTTGTTTCTGCGCGCGTTCGTCCGATTGCATGACGCGCCACCACAACGGGACGGCGGGCAAAACCGTGTCTTCATCGTAAATTTTCTCGTCCTTGAGCTCCAATAATCGTTTCAGACGGCGTTCGCGATTCGGTCCGGGTTCGGCTTTGATCGGATCTTTCGGCGGAAGTTTGGTCGCGTAGGCATAAAAGCCGCGATCTTTGAGCCAGTAAGTTTTTTCCATCGCGGCGCGGGTTTTTTCGGCGTTGGTTCGCGCTTTTTCCGCGAGCGGTCGATCGCCCAGCGCTTCCGCCAATTCCGCCAGATTCAGCGAGGCTTCGACCCAAACGCCCTGCATATAAATCTCTTCGTGCGGCGGATAGAGCGCGCCGCATTCGACCCAGCCGTGTCCGAATTTGGTGTTTTCGATCAAATCATTGCCGTCCGTGTCGGTCGCTTCGGTAAATTTATAGGCTTTCGTTATCGAATCCCAGTTTGCCTTCAAAAATTCCAGATCGCCCGAAGCGCGGAAATAATCGGCGTTGGCGATCACGTAAAGCGGAGTGGCGTCCGCCGAGTTCCACGGAAACGGATAGCCTTTCCACCAATCGAGCTGCGCCGCGCTTTGCGAAATTTCGTGCGGAATTTTGCCGTCGTCGCGCTGGTATTTCTTTAAAAAATCGAGCGCGGT
>CADEFG010000063.1:6675-13381 GCA_902826505.1 uncultured Acidobacteriota bacterium | reverse complement strand
CCGACGGCAAGCATCGGACAATTGACAATCTCGGTGCGGGCAAGATCAGTTCGTTCGCCTGGTCGCCCGACGGAAGCCGTTTTGTGTTCTCGCAAACCTTTGAAACGAACGATGTTGTTTCGCTCTACAATTTTTGAAGATTCGTTGATAAAAGCCAAACTCGTCAAAAAAAATTGTCGACCGCCAACATTAAATCAAACTCATAAATTTTGGAATAAATTCGAACTTTCAAGGCATTTGTTATTTTCAGCCGATTTTGCCATCATAATTTTAAAGGAGTAAAATTTATGACACCAGAAATTCAAAAAGAAGGACGCGAATATTCCGAAAGCGGTTACGATATTACGCCGATCAACGAGGAATTGCGTGATCAGTTGGCGATGGATTTAGACCCTGAAAGCTACCGCGTTTTGCTTGAACACGGCACCGAACCGGCGTTTTGCGGAAATCTGACCGACAACAAAGAATCCGGCACATATGCTTGCAAGCTGTGCGGGCTGCCGCTGTTTCGGTCGGACGAAAAATTCAATTCGGGCACCGGCTGGGCATCGTTTTACGCGCCGTTCGACCCGGAACATCTTAAGGTCTATCGCGACACGAAGTTCGGAATGATCCGCGAAGAGATCCGCTGCGCTCGGTGCGACGGTCATCAGGGACATGTTTTCCCCGACGGACCGCCGCCGACCGGTCTGCGTTATTGTCTCAATTCGGCGTCACTCGATTTTTTCCCCGAAGGCGCGGAAATTCCGCAGAAAATTTAGTCAAACCTTCGGCAATCGCGAGCTTTCGGGAAAGTAGTCGTTGGCGGAAACTATTGTTTCGACAGTTTGCCGTCCTTGATAACTACTTTTTCCGAACCTTTCACCTTGATCCTGCCGACGCCGACAACTTCGATCTCGCAATCGCTGCAAATGCTCGAACTCGTCGTATTGGCGTCAATCCAGGTGTTGAGCGTCGTTGAGCCTTCATGAATTTTGACTTCGTAGCGCGTGCCGTCCTCGTTTTTCAGGTCAACCGCGCAAACACTCGCCGCGAGAAGCAGTAAAACTCCCGCCGATCTTGTTATTTGTTTTGTGTTTATCATTTTAATTTCTCCTTTTTATTTGAATTATTCGTTTTTTACTGAACGCTGAAACCCGCGAGCGGATTGCCGTAAAACATCTCGGTTTTCCACGTCGCCGCGTTCCATTTGTCCAAAGTTCCCGAAATTTTGACGGGAACCGCCCGTTTGTAACCCGTTAAATAAATTTGGTCGGAAAAAGCGTTCGGCGCGATCAAGCCGCTGGCGTCGATCGTAAAATTCGTTTCGCGCACCGGCGAGCCGCGATAAAAGATTTTCACCGTGTATTCGCCCGAATTCTCGTTGGTAAATTTCAGACCCGGATTGCTTTGCAGAAAATAATCGGTCACTTCTTCGCTTTTGACGCGCAATTTGTCAAACCGAAACTGCCAGAGCTGATAGATGCATTTGTCGGGAAACATCTTGCAGCCGCCGCTTCGTTCGGAAACAGACAGTTTGTTGCCGCCCTGATCGGTCGAGGTTATTTCCTGCCCGTTGCGATACAGCCGCGCTTCGAAATCTTCCGGCTTCAGACGGTCTTTGAACCATAAAAAAACCGCGATCGGCTGCGTGCTCGAACCGATAAAATCATATCCGGCGTAACCGGTCGGCAAAGCCCAATCGTTGTCCACATAAAAATCAAAGCGGTTTTTAAGCTTTGCGTCGCCCGGAAAATGGAGCAATTTATTGACCTTGAATTTGCCTTGAAAAATCATCTCGCCCGATTTTGTATCGGTTACCCTGACGCTGTAAGTGCCGGTTGCGGTGACGGCTTTGCTCGTTAAAAGCGCGTCGGAATATTCGCTCTGAAGCCGCACGGTTTTATCATTAGACAGAAAACCGTAACGGAGCATTTCGTCAAACCACGGCGAACCGTCGGGGTTAAACCAATCGGCGCGGTAACGAAGTTTGGCGCTGTCGTCGTAAAAAACGTCGAACGCGACCTGCGGCAGCCAGCTCGTATAATCGCGCTCGTTCGGCAGCTTCCAATACGTGTCTTTGGTAATGGTGCGGATCTCGATCGTTTCCTTCAAAAAAACCGGTTTGCCGGTCGGAACCTGCCGAACCAAACGGGCTGTTTGGCTTTTCGTCTGAACGGTCGTCGGCGGGCGCGGCGTTTCCGATGTTTTCGGCGCCTGCGTTTTCGGCTGTTCAATTTTCGGTTGCTCAGTTTTGGTCATTTTCGGGAGCTTGATCGGAAACTGCGCCGAAACGGTTTGCCAGCCAAAAACCGCGACTAATAAAAACATGTAACTCGAAATATTTATTTTGTTCATTTTTTACCTCTTTTTTACTGATTATTACTCTGTAATTTAATTGTGTTAAGAATTTCTGCTTTGCGCCTTGGCGGCTTGGCGGGAAGTGTTTTCCAACTATCGAAAATGTTTAGGCAATTATTTCCCGCAAAGGCGCCAAGGCGCTAAGTTAAGTGTGTTAAATAATTTAGATTACACAGTGCTTATCAAGCTGTTTAATCTCGCATTTACATTTCTTCGGAAGTTTTGAATTGGGTCATCGAAAAACCTGCGGCGCCAAGCACCAGCAAACCGAACGCAATCGGCAAATTAATCGCCAGAACCGAGCTCCGCGCGGCTTCGATTTCTGATAGTTCCTGTAATTTCTTGAACGGGCTGCTTTTTTTGTCTTCCATCAATAAACGCTTGGAGGACGGCGGATAGTAGTTTTGATAATGGTATGCGGCAAAGCCGGCTTGAATAATCGCCGAGAAAATAAAAAAGATGAAGAAAACCCGCAGCGCCATTCGGACGCCGTAAGTTTGGATTATCCTTTTCTTAAAGCTGAGCAAAAACGCCGCGACCGCCAAAAAAAGGGCAATCAAGATCGTGATCGCGGCGTTTCTCGCGACCGCACGAAAAGGCAAGGTCTGTAAATCGGTTTCCAGATCGCCGGAAGAAATCGAAAAAGCCCACAAATTTTGCAAAGCGGCGAAAAACGCCAAAAACAATAAAACGATAATTCCGCCAAAGACGATCTTTTGAAACATCGTTTTGCGGCAAACCGGAGTTTCTTCGACCTTTTCGCCGGCGGTCTTCGAGGCGGGCAAAACGGGCGCTTCGGCAGAAGCCGCCGACGGAAACAAAGCCTTTAATTTTTGCCATTCGTTCGCGCCTTTCCGGCAGGCTAGATCTTCGATCGAAAGCTGCCCGTTTTTCAGCCAATCCAAAATAGCATTTTCTTCGAACGGACCTGATTGCTGATTATTTTTAAAGATATAAACCGACATATTTTTCTTCTCCTTTGTTCAAATTCTTCTTGCCTGAATTTTGAAGACACTCCGGGCATGATTTGCCGGTCAGCAAGCAAAAATCAAATCCGCAAGCCCGACAAATTTCTGCCCGATAAATTTAGTTAAATGGTTATGGAAGATAACCTTGCGAAACGGGAAGGTCGACCGCCGACAATGATTCTGCCGTTCGGCTGGATGCGCACATCATTGACAATGACGCTGTTTTTAAAGGCGCGGACGAGCTTGCCGTCATCGCTGAAACTCGTATCGAGCAAGTTTCCCGACGTGTAACGAACGCCCGCCGTGTCTAATTTTCCGCTGCTCAGAGTCGTGCCGACGACGACGATTTTGCCGTCGGGTTGAACGGCAAGGTCATAGGCAATTTCTTCCGCGCCGCCGAAATCGGTATTGACCTTGCCGAAATCTCCGAAACTGAAATCGAGCATGCCGGGCTGCGCGGTCAAATTTACGCAACATAAAAATATCAACCCGAGACCGCCGATCAACCGATTTTTTCCCGTTGCTTTCATAAAATTTCCCCCTTCAAATTGATAAGTCAGTTCCTAAAAAAACATTTCACAGTTTTTTTCTTCGGGATTTCAGGGTCTCGTCATGAGCGGCGAAATCATCGCTCCGCCTTGAATTTGCTGAACATTTTCCTGCCAGACGTTGACCTTCGCCAGTTCATTAACGGCGTCGCAGGTCGCCTAAATTATTCTATAAAAAACGAACAGATTAGCGACGGCAAAACCGATTCCGAGAAACGGAACGGCGCTCAGCACTATAAAAAGCGGGTAAATCGAAAACGCCGCCGAACCCAGATAAGCGACCGGCAGTTTGTAGCGGTCAACAAAGGCGTCGTAATCTTTTGTAAAACCGCTCCAGACCTGAAAGTTCCAGTAGATATTAAAAAAAGGTATGAAAAGTAAGCCGATCGCCGTGCCCGGAGTCGTTCTCGCAAAACCGTCGTTGATCGCGCCCCACATTTTCGCCAGAATCAAGATCGTGTAAACCAAATACGTGACGCTGAATTGAATCGCGGCGAAGGCAGTGAACAGAAAAACGATTCCAAAGACCTTTTCCGCATTTCGCATCCCGACCGATTGGCTGATTTCGTGCTGAAACACCAGCATCAAAACAGAAATGATGCCAAACACCAGAAAAACCGCAAAACTCGCCGCATAAATCCCGAGATATAATTTTTTGTTCATTCTATTCATCTTTTTTCTCCTCAATTTATTTTTTTGCCGATTCCCGTCAAGTCTTTTCCCAATTCCTCGATAAATTCCGCGCTTAAGCCGGTTTTCGTGTTGTTGAGCCGCGCAAATTCTTCCGCATAATCGCTGTCTTTGAATTCATAGGTGACGATGTTTTCGCCTTCGCTAAACTGAAACGCCGCCGGACGCAGTTCTTCGGCGATCATGATCGGCAGAAAAAGTATTACCGCCGCGATGCAAAGACTGAGTTTGTTGAACTCGAACGGCATCTGAACTCCGTTGACCCGCAGCGCAAACCAGCCGACCGGCAGAATCGTAAATAAAATCAAGACGCCGACATTGCGCCAAAAACCCCGACGTTTTAGCTTGCGGGCGCAGCCGACGTGCGCCGGCACCGGGCGTTTCCCGCTTTTTCCGGTAATCCATTTGAAATAACCCATAATTCCGGCGGCTTCGCCTCTGATCCCGATCATCCCGATGTTGTCTTTTTGCAGACAAACCATGCAGCGTTTTGGAAACACCGGCTCGATATTCTTTGGTAAAATAACTGTTTCACTCATACTTTTTCTCCTTCTGCTTAGCCCTGCAAATTGATAAGACAAATTTCGCAAAAACATTTCCACTTTTTTTTTAACTTCAAATCGGCTTAATGAAGATAGATATTTGCTCCGGCAAAAATCGTCCACATTTCAGTCGTCAGCATTTCGGTCTTAAAGATCGGGTGCGATTTCAGCTTTCGATAAGCATCGATCAAACCTTTCCCGAAATCGAGCAGATCGGGAATACTCTCGAACGGCGCCGTTGATAAGCCGCCCGTGCCCCAGATGTCTTTAACTAATTAGCCCGGCGTGTGAAGGGTCGCCGACGCCGTCGTCGTTGATCTCGTCGCGGTATTTTTTTCGGTCCAGGCAACCAGAATAATGGTCACCGGACTCCAGGTCCAACCGATTTCCGTCGTGTCCTCAAAATTTGCAAACTCCGCTCCGCTCCAGGTAAAAGGAATCATAAAACCGCCGTTCGAATTGGTATAATCCTCGCCTTTTCCGACTCCGTACCCGGCTTGCGGAACGTTTATCTGGTTTTTACCGCTCATCACCTGAACGAGTTTGACATAGGCGCCCTTGGCGTATTTTTCTTCGGGCGTAATCACACTTCCGACAATAAATCCTTTTCCCATCGCATTTCACCTCTCTTGATTTTTTGTAAACTACCTTTTTTACTTCCTTCCCGGCAGCCAGAAAAACCGCACAAAACTTGCTCTCTTAAACAGATCGCTGTCGGCGCTCGTGTCGCCGCCGGCTTTCAGATTTAGTTCAAAAATTAAATCAGCCTTCAAATTGATAAGCGATTTCGCGAAAAATATTTCAGATTTTTTTGCACCGACGGATACGTCTTTAAACTTCGAGCAGCGACCCGTTTGGCGGATCGCTGCTCGATTGATCAAAAATTAAAGTTGGGGATTTTTCTTTAAAGTTAGGATAAACGGTTGAAAATAATCGGCGATTAGTACCGGGAAACCCATAACAAAGAAGCCGCTACCAGAATCGCCGTCAAGGTCGTTAATTGGATCAGCGTGACGATAAAACCTTTGCCGTAACCGATAGCTTGCGGTTCGGCAGCGGTCAGATATTCCGAGCTGAGAATCCAACTGCTGACAAAGGTCAGAACGAGCGGCAGCAATTCAAAGAAACGGAAATCGATCACCGCCTCGCTCGAACCGCCCGTTAAAACCGAACCGCCGGTCGGTCTTCCCAACCACGAAACGATAAAAATACCGACCACAAAAAAAATCAAACTAAAAAAAGAAATTTTGTACGCCGTTTTAAAGGGCGGCATCGGTTTTGTGACCGCCAGCGCCGCGCCGCGCAAAATCACCGTATTCAGCAAACTCACAATTAAAAAAACGGTAATATAAACGACACATTGGATAATCATCACCACCGGACTTCCCAGAACATCCGTTTCACGTGCTAAAAACATAAGCTTTTCTCCTTTTGAAATCACCAAAAATCTGTTTCGGCTTTCTGCTAAGACCGCTGTCAAAGCAATTCTTTGTGCCAAACTCTTTAGGAAAATAATCCTTCAAAACCGTTAAACTGCCGTTCGCCCCGAATTGACGGATAATTAATGCGGGCGGGCGCTTTGGAGAAACAAGAGCGCTGAACCGGGACGAAAAACTCC
>CADEFG010000063.1:0-6665 GCA_902826505.1 uncultured Acidobacteriota bacterium | reverse complement strand
CGTCCTAACCGCCCGCTTAGCTCTCCCGAAATTGTTTTCTCCTGATTTTTATCATTCTCCAATCAAAAAATCTGCTACTCCGTCTTGATAAGACAAATGCGGGAAAACATTTCACATTTTTTTTATTTTTTTTGAGAAACCCAAACCCGCAAAGAAGAATCTTCGCGGGTTTGAGTCGAATCATCTGCGGCGAGTGCTTTTATCTTTGACCGTCGAGGTTTGCCCATTCGCCCGACTGGATAAAACTCGCCCAGTAAAACGGATGCTGGCGGTTCGCCTTTTTCAACATTTCGAGTTGAACCTGCCGCAATGCCGCCCCGCGCCCTTTGCCCTGCTTGAGATTTTTGTAATAATTCGTCATCAATTCGCGCGTCACCAGATCGCTCACCGACCATAAACTCATCATCAAAGATTCCGTTCCCGCAAGCATAAAAGCCCGCCGCAAACCGTAAACGCCTTCGCCGTTGCGAACTTCGCCCAAACCGGTATCGCAAGCCGAAAGGACAACGAGCTTTGTGCCCCAGAGATTTAACCCCGAGGCTTCGAGCGCGGTCAAAATACCGTCGTCTTTCGCGCCGCTGCGCCGGTTCGCGCCCGCCAACGCGAGTCCCGAACGAAGCAGCGGATTATCGATCTTCTCGGTTTTTGAAAAATCCTCGTCTTCCAAAAAGAAACCGTGCGTCGCGATATGCAAAATCTTCGGCGCAGAGGTTTGTTTAAGCGCGGATTCGGTGGCTTGCGCGCCGGTCAAAAACGCCGCTTCGGGAAAAATCGTTTGAATCGAACGGGCTTCCTGAACCGTGCCGCCGAGCGCGGCAAAATACGTGTCCGTGAGATTGCGCGTCGCGGTGATGCTCTTGCGCTGTTTGGTATTTGGTTTATTTTGGTTGAGCTGCGCCATTTGAAGCGTGTCCGGCTCGCCGAACGCGGGATTGGCAATCAGTAAAAGCTTGCTTTTGCTTTCCCGGGATGTTTGTAACCTGAGCAGATCGCGCCCGCTGGTCAGATATGTGAACGCGTAATTTTCGATCAAATAGCGATTCTGCTCATCAACCAACGCTTCAAATGGAATTAGATTCAGTTCACCGTCCGGCGAAACGAAGAGTTGTCCGTGCGCGCCAATCAATGAACGAATCGGCTGCATTACTTTTTCATCTAAAATACGGGCTAATGTTTGAACATCTTTACGATTCGGGTCGGACAAAGCCTGTCGGAAATTTTTAACGGCATCATCAATCGCTTTTGCTTCACCAAGCTCTTTCCAACGAATTTCGCCCTGACGTTGAATAATATAGGCGATGTAATGCGGTTCGCCGTAAGATTTGTCAAAGCGTTTGGCTTTCGGGTCAAACGGTTGATAAACGGCAAACTCGACCAGCGCGGTTCCGGCAGGCAGCGCCGCTTGAATCGATTTGAGGCTGACCGGTGCCGAGCTTTCATAAAAACCAGCCGTCCGGCGATTGATCTCGACCTCGAGTTTTTCTCGTTTTTCTTCGAGTTTTTTGATCTGTGTTTGATGCTCGGCAAGCGTTGTTTTTTGGGGACCGT
Source organism: uncultured Acidobacteriota bacterium (assembly GCA_902826505.1). GTDB lineage: Bacteria > Acidobacteriota > Blastocatellia > Pyrinomonadales > Pyrinomonadaceae > JAFDVJ01. The sequence goes on along the minus strand of CADEFG010000063.1, from coordinate 5,117 downwards.
TGACGACGAGTTTGGCAAGTTCTTCGGTCGTTTTATTCAATTCATCCAAAAGCGCGAAGTCTTCCTTTTTGGCTCGTTGCCGGAGCGCCGAAATACTATCGGACATCGCGTCAAGCACGCGCCCTTTGCGCTGGATGAGGGTTAAAGCGGCAAGTTCGGCTGCCGCCGGATTGGTCGCGGCGTTTTGAATATTGGTGGAGATTGTCTGATTTGTCTGCTCGGGCAAAATATCCAAATAAGCAAGTTTTTCCTTTTCCGAACCGACGGCAAAATTGAGACTGATTTCCTTTTCGGTGATCGCGTTGGCGCGTTGCTGCAGATTGACCGCTTCGCTAATGTCGCCTTTCATCGCGAGCGTTCGGGAAAGCACATTCAAAGTTCGGGCAACGCTCGGATTAAAGGGACCGAAAATTTTTTCACGCATCGCGAGCGACTGGCGGGAAAACTCTTCCGATTTTCCATAATCTCCTTTGAAAAAATAAAACGAACCCAAATTATGGATCGCCATCGCCGTCGCCGGATGTTCCGCGCCCTGAAACTTTTCGTATAATTTCAGCGCGTGTTGAAAGACAGGTTCCGCCGCCGCGTAGTCGCCTTGATACATATAAAAACGAGCCAGGTTTGTGAGTGGGTCAGCGAGCCTGAAATTATCCGGTCCGAAAAGTTTTTCAAGCAATACTAAGGCGCGTTTCAGCAATGGTTCGGCTTTCGCGTATTCGCCCAGATCAACATAAGATTTAGCCAGATTATTAATGATCACGGCGCCGTTCAGACTTTCAATGCCGACCGCATTTTCCTGGATCGTCAAAGCCCGTTTCAACATCTCGACGGCTTTCGGTTTATTGCCCTGATGGTCGTAAACCGTTGCCGTATTGATAAAACTGGTGGCAACCACCGGATGCTCTAAACCGAGCACATTTTCTCTGATCTTCAGGGCGCGTTGATGAAAGAGCAAAGCCTTGCCAAGTTCTTCTTTTCGATCATAAAGCAGCGCCAGATTATGCAGCGAGAGGGCGACGTCCGGATGCTCAGCGCCAAAAATCTTCTCTCTGATCGAAAGCGCGCGTTGATTCGTTTGTTCCGCCTTTTCGAAATTGCCTCGAATAGTATAGATCCGCGCGAGCTGATTTAAGGCGATCGCTGTTTCGGAATTATCTTCGCCCAATTCTGCAAGCCGGATCTTCAGCGCATTTTCGACCAATGGCAGAGCTTCGTCAAATTTCCCGACGTTCGACAATCTGACCGATTCAAAATAATCTTTCGAAGCCGTTTGCAAGGATTTATCTTTCTCCAGCGCGGCGCGCACCTGAACAACCTCGATTTCGTAGCGTCCCGCCCGGAGCAGCGGATATTTCGGTTCGATCTCGATCCGGTAAACTCCGCTTTGCAGCGCGACCATTTCTATTTTTTCCCGACCGTTCGGATTGATGTCGAAATCCGCTTCATAAATAATTTTCGCGTCCGGCGCAAACGCCCGCACGACGACATCAATTCCGCGCTGCTCGACCTCCAGGCTCGCAAACTGACCTTCGGCGAGAATTATTTGATAGCTGTGTTTTTGTTTACCCGCGATTTCGCGCTCGATTTTTTTCCCCGTTTCAAGCGTTGTGATTTCCGGCGTGTTTTGACCGGAATTAATTTGAGATAGCGTCAGAATAATCAGCAAAAACAGGCTAAAAAACACTTTTCTCCTCAAACCTTTTGACTTCGACGGGAGAATTGCCGGTTGATTCATATTCACGCCTCCGTGATCGCTTTTTATTTCTTTAACGGACGTATTATCTCACAACCCGAAATGGGTAGTCACTAATAATTTCGACCGCGCCCGTGGCGGTTAGACCCGAAACTTCGAGCGAATAGATTTCCGTTTTTAAGAGCGCGGCGGGAAAACCGACGCTTAAAACCTTGTTCGCGCCGCTCGATTTGGATTTGAGTTTGCCGCTTCGCCAGAGAATTCGATCACCGGATTGATTTTTCAAAACGACGCGGTAAGCCGCGTAATCATTGGGTTCGAGTTCGAGCCGCAGCGCGACCGCAGCGGTCTTCGGCGGAATCGAAACCGACTGTAATTGTCCGCTGCCGCGCAGCGCGGGTGTCAGTATAAATGAAGCAATGCTGAGTCCGCGTTTTTCCGGCGCATTCGGCGTTCTTTGATTTTCAGCGCGTTGTTCGGTCAGCCGTTGCTGCTGCTGCGATTGACGAATTTTTAGTTCCTGTTCTAATTTCGCACGTTCTTCGCGAATTTTCGCCAGCTCCTTTTCGGTTTCGGAATTTGCGGTTTGCCGGTTGGCGAGTTCCGCTTGGAGTTGCTTTTCGCGCTCTTGTAATTCAGATTCGCGCTTTAAAAGCTCGTCGCGTTCTCTCTGCGATTCGCTGATCTCCGAACCGAGGCGCACATTTTCCCTGAGCAACCAAACGCCCAAAATCATAAAAACCAACGCCGCAAACGCCAATCCCCATTGCAAAAACGGTCGTCGGATCAGAAAAACATTCGACAGAATCTGCGCCAACCCGTGTTTTGGCGGTGATTCGACTACGGCAACCGGCTTATCCGCCATTTCTTTGGCGGCAAACGCCTGAAAGTTTCGGGCGAATTCGACCTTTTCGCGGCGCAAGGGCGAAGCCAGATAAAAGGATTCGAAGTTTTTGAGATTTTCGCCCTTGAGCTCACCGCTCACGTAAGAATCGACCAATTCTTTTTCCGCCGCACTCAATTCGCCGGCAAAACCGTCGTCCGTAAAACTCAGTTCATCAAAAATCTCCGCGTCCGCTTCGGGCAGTGCGCCGAGCAGATAGGCGGTCAGATTTTCCGTGTTGTAGGTCTTTGTGTTCATATCTTTAAGGATCGAGATTGAAGTATCTCTAAACCTATAAGACAAAATCAAAAAAATATTTCGTCAAATAATGTTTTAAATTTTTCTCAGCCGAGACATTTCCCGACACAAGCCTCGAGTTTATCTCTGACGCGGCACGCCCTGATGCTCAAAGCGTTGACCGAAATATTTAAACTCGCCGCGAGCGCCCGCCGGTTTTCGATTTTTGCGCGCTCTTCGCCGTAATAATAACGAACGATCATCGCGCGGCTTGCCGCCTCTAATTTTTCCGTGCATTGCTCCAGGCATTGCAGCCTTTTTTCCTTGATCTCGGTTTCTTCGGTTTCTTCCGTTCTGGCAACCTTGTGACCTTCTTTCAGCAAAACATCATCGAGCGAAACGCCCGCTTTATCTTTCCCGCGCAAAGATTCCATAAAAACAAACCGCGCCGTGATATAGCAAAATTTCGCGGGCGTTTCGCTTTCGATCGTTCCTTCTTCTTCAAGACGCCGCGCCACGCGGTTTAATGTTTCGTCCGCCAGTTCATTCGGATTCCGACAATTTTTCCGGTCAAAATAGGAAACCAGACGCGCGCACATTTCCAGATAATTCCGACCGTCGGAACTTTTGCCTTCGTCGAGCCAATCGAGAAACCGGTGAAAAGCCTCCGAAGTGATCGTCCAATTTTTCTTCGCCTCCGCCTTTTGCATAACAAATCTCTGAGATGCTTTATTTTATTGATATATATATGAAGCCGACTGATTTTTCAGACCGGAAAATTCCGTTAAATATTAAAAGTATGAAAAAATGCGGCGATAAAGACAAGCCAAACTCGAAAATGACTTGATCGAAATTCGTAACTTCATTTATTTCCATTATAGAATCGAAAAGTCACAAACCACGAGAAAAAGATGTTTATTAAAAAAGTTTGCCCCGTAATTTTTCGCGTAAAAAATGCGCAAAAAGAGATTTTAGCTTTCCGGCATCCTCTGGCGGGCATTCAATTGGTCAAAGGAACGGTTGAAGAAAACGAGGATTTACAATTGGCTGCTGCCCGCGAACTCGCCGAAGAATCGGGAATCGCGCACGTTTCCGCCGCCGAATTTAAGGGAACTCTGCTATTTGCCGAAGAAAACCAGCTGTGGCATTTTTATCTTTGCGAAACCGAAGAAAATCTCGAAGATTCGTGGGATTTTTTTGCCGACGACGACGGCGGTCTGAACTTCAGTTTTTTCTGGCAGCCGCTCGGCGAAAAGCCTTCCGGCGCGTGGCATCCGGTGCATCGAAAAGCGCTCGAATTTATCAAGCACGAGTTTTAGAATCGTTTTAACGAGGCGTCTGTTACACGGTCGAAAAAAGCAGAAAATTTCCCTTTTCGGCGGTTTGCCGGAGAAACGCTTTTATTTCCTCGATGTCGCCGATGTAATAGCCATACATATTTTCGGCAATTTCCTCACCGTAATAATTCGTCAGTTTTTTCGCGAGCGCCATGGATTTTAACGACTCGAAATTTGCCGTTTTTAAATCTTCCGCGACCTTTTTGACGGCTTGCGGCGTGACCGACCAAACTTCGTAATCGTCGGCGTCCCAATAATTTTCGTGATTGAGTTTTTTCTCAAATGACGGAAAACCGCCCGCGCGGATGATCTTGACCGTTTCTTCCCAACCTTTCGCAAAAGAATAGTTTTCAAAATCCCAATCCGGCTCGACTTCCGGCGCATAATTGGAAAGTTTTTCCAACAATTCAACATTTCTCTTCATTTTCCGCACCCGCTCCGGCGGAATCGAATACGCAATGGTTTCAACGCCCATTTTTCTCCTTTGTTTTAGTTTCCGCTGCCAATTGCTGGCAGCTAATTGCAGGTTTTCGGTGACTTCAATATAAACCAAAACGCGAAAAACGACAATAAAATTCTGCAAGCCGCTAAATATAGAATTTTTTTTCACGTCAAAAGCGCATCTCAAAACCGAGATGAGCTTTTGACGGTCGCAATTTTTTGCCCAAGAATTCGGTATCGTTAATAAGCAATCTCAGGAGTGTTCGGAGAAACAACCGTGAAAGCGACGTTTGTAAACAGGACTTTGGCGCGCAGGACGTTTTTTCCGCCGGCATCTTCCGTTTTTTGCGGCATTCCGGCAAACTTTGCATCGCTGGTCTCCAAAAGAAGCGTTTCCGCAAAGGCTTTGCCGATATGTCCGATCATCATCACTCTCATTTTGAACGTTATTTTTTTCAGCGCGATTTCCATCAGATCATAAACGGTCAAAGGTTTGGTCGGCGCTAACCGTAAAATGATGTTTTTG
>CADEFG010000062.1 GCA_902826505.1 uncultured Acidobacteriota bacterium | reverse complement strand
TGTTTTCGCCTTTTTTGCGTTTTTCGAGCGATTCGACCGATTTTTCAAAAATCGCCCCCGAAACGATCAAGTTCATATCTTCCAAAATTAGCGTTTCAACCTCATCGTTGTTAAAAAGAATCAGCAAAAGCCGGTCGTCCGCAAACTCCAAACCGCGCAGGCGTTTCGGTAAAACCTCCGCCGCCAGCGCCTCGTCGGCAACGGTAAAGCAGCGCAAGCCCGATTCGTGAAGACGATTTTGCAAAATTACGGCTTCAGTGAGGGTTTCTGTCCGCGCAATCGGCAGCGGTTTGTTCGCCTCAAAAACCGCGTCCAAGTTTTCTGTTTCCGCACCGATAAATTTTGCGATTTCGGAGGTTACCGCAGCGTTCGGCATTTCGCCGTGCGGCAGATAAATCAAATTATAACCGTTTTCCCAATTTTCGAGTTTCCGCAAAACGGGCGCGATCTTCGCGGTTTGTTCGGCGGAAAGTTCGAGTTCGGCGGCGCAGTAAAAGCATTTCAGTCGCGTCGGCGGGTTGGCGCGCGCGCATTTCGTGCATAAAATCAATTCTTCGGGCTTAAAGGCGATATCTTCGGTTTGCACCGGCAGATTTTTCAAAAACTTTTCGTCGTTCGATGGTTGATTGTCGTCGTGCATACTTTTTAAGATGATACCTGAAATGTTATCATTTTATAAACAAATTGCTTGACCGATGCGTAATGCAAAGGGCAAACTATAAACGGCTTTTTTGCTTGCGATTAATATCTGAAAAAACCGGACGAAACATTAGTTTAACAAAAATCATTTGAAAAAAATCGATATTTTGCCAAAGCAATTATCATTTAAAACCAGTAAATCAGCATAGTATTAAATAATATTTTTAGGAAATTTCGTTTCGTTTTTCAGTTTTAGCCGCCAGTCAAACCAGCCTTAAAAATTCAGCAAGGGGCTTAAAACAATGCAGTTTGACACGACGACAAGTTCATCTTGGCAGTTTGGACATCGTGGTCGCGTGGCTGTCTTTATCGACGGCAATAATCTTTTTCACGCGGCTCGTTTCCATAACATTGATATTGATTACAACAAATTACTGCGCGTTCTTTTAGGCGACGGTCGGCTGCTCCGCGCCTTTTTCTACACGGGCGTCGACGCCGGTGCGGAACGCCAGCAAGGTTTTCTACTGTGGATGCGGCGCAACGGTTTTCGCGTCGTCCAAAAAGAACTGAAAACGTTTTACGACGGGACGCGCAAAGCAAATCTCGATGTCGAGATCGCGGTCGATATGCTTTCGCTTGCCGGACGCTACGATACGGCGGTTTTGGTTTCGGGCGACGAAGATTTTGTTTACGCCCTGAACGCCGTCGCGTATAAAGGCTGCCGCGTCGAAGTGGCGGGTTTTCGGTCGAACACCGCGCCGCGCCTGATCGATGTCGCGGACTTTTTTATCGATCTCGGCGATATTGCCGAGCTCGTCCGCAAAGACGCGTCGCAGCCCGGACAATACGATATTCCGTCGTTTATTCCGCCCGAGGAAATGCCGCCGCCCGAAATTTTGACTCGCAACGGCAACGACAGTTTTACGCGAATCAATAACGAAATAAATTATCAGCAAAGTTTTGCGGACGAAGAACCGGATGATCTGTCCGATCTGGTTCGCGTCAAAGACGACCGATGAAAGTTTTTACGCTTCAGGAAGCCAATGAATTATTAACGACCGTGCGACCGAAGCTTCAACAAATTCGCGATTTTTATGCGTCAATTGCGACATTTCGTGAAGCGGCGCACGAAGCAGCAGCGGCGGCAGAGCTCGGCGGCGGCGGAATGGAAGGCGGCTCGAATTATGTCCGCGTGCTTTACGAGCTCGGGAAAATCACGACCGAACTTCACGAGCTCGGCGTCCAGCTCAAAGATTACACGCGCGGTTTGATCGATTTTCCGACGATGCGCGAAGGGCGCGTCATTCTGCTCTGCTGGCAGCTCGGCGAAGGCGAAGAGATCGAATGGTGGCACGAGATCGAAGACGGATTTGCCGGACGAAAACCGCTCTGATTTTGGATTTTGGATTTTGGATTTTGGATTAATTGTGTAAACAATCGGAATCTGTCCGGCAATTTTTTCAAAAAATCCGCTAAAAGTTTAAATTTTTCTTAACTTTACTATTGACTACTTAAAGTAGTTTCTGATAGTATGCCCTCAGTATTGTTCATTTCATTAGGTTTCCCTAATCTCGCTGGATAACATTTCTGGTATATAAATCTTTTAAAATCTATGAATTGTCCTGTTTGTAATCGAAATCTTGCGCCAACATTATCAATTTGTCCGAGTTGCGGAGCGATGATGAACGATTCGGTCCGCGAAGATCTCAAAGACAAAATTTTAATTGCCCCGAAACCGTTAAAGTTAGAAGTTAAACAAAATCCGCCCCTGATTGAAAAATCAAATATGCCGATGCTGACAAAACCAAAAACACAACCGGTTCCGAAACCGCCGCCGCCCGCCGCCGTTAAAACCAATACGACGGAGATCGTCGCGAAACCGACCAGCCCGACGCTGGTTGAATTTCAAAATAAAAACGCGACGCTTCCCGAGTGGCGTTTGCAATTGCAGAACGCGGTTCGCAAACGCGTTGACAATGTCGATGCCGTTTCCCATCAGCAGATCGAAGCCAAACCTTCGGTCAGCCGCGTCAATTTGCCGACCAGCGGCGCCAACGCTTTAAAGGCGGAATACATTGAGGAAGCCGCCGCGCCGGTGACCAACGCCAATCCGAAACTGGCGAATGCCTTGCGGCGGATCGAAGAATCGCGCAAACGTTTTTTGGCGGAAGATTTAACGGAATCTGCGCCGAAGACGAAGGAAGCCCCGAATAAAAATTATCCGTTTTATATCGCGACCAAAAATGCCGAGGTGATGCCGAAACCGGCGGAAATAAAAACGCCGGAAATAAAAACCGCCCAAAACGTTCCGGCGATTCCAAAATTTGAAGATTTGCCGATCATCGAAAAGAAGGAATTCGACACCAACAAATTAAAACCGCTGCCGAATTCGGCGATAATTTCGACCAATCTCGAAAAGGTTTCGGGGAATTTGCCGGAAATCGCGGCAGAAACGAAAGACGCGCCGATGATCAAGATCACGCGCCTGAAAGCCGAAGAAGGCGCGATTTCAGAGATCGAAGAAATCGAAGAAGTGACGGAAAACGAAGACCTTGCGCCGTTTGCGATGCGCTTTAATGCCGGGCTTTTCGATTTGATAATCGGCTCTTTTGTCTCGTTGATCCTGCTCGCACCGTTTATGCTTTCGGGCGGAAAATGGCTGAGCATCGCCGGATTTTTAGCTTTTCTCGTGACCTGCGCGATCGTCATGTTCATTTATCTGACGACATCGGTCGGAATGTTCGGCAAATCGATCGGAATGAAGATCTTTTCGCTCGAAACGATCGACATCGAGGAAAACGATTACCCGACGTTTCACCAGGCAGCGGTCAGTTCATCCGTTTATCTGGCGTCGCTCGCGCTCGGCGGAATCGGATTCCTGCCCGCGCTTTTCAATCCCGAACGCCGCACCGCGCCCGATCTGCTTTCGGGAACGATCGTCGTCAAAGAATACTAAATCGAGTTCAGAGTTCAGAGTCCAGAGTCCAGAGTCGTTTATCCTGACTTTGGACTTTGGACTTTGGACTTTAGACTATTAGCCGTGAACAATAAAACGCTCGAACAAATTTGCGCCGAACTTGAAACCGTTTTGATCGGACAAAAGTTCGGCAAAATTTTCAACCTCTCGCGCCTCAGCCTCGCCGTTGATTTTCGTTTGAATGAATCGCTCTTTTTATTTATCAGCGTCGAGCCCGCCAATCCGCGAATTTATTTGATCAAACGGCGTTTGCGCGATCTTGAAAAACAATCGGGCAACCCGCCTTCGTTTGTGCTTTTTCTCAAAAAACGACTCTCGAATTCTGTTTTACAATCAATCAAAAAAATCGAAAACGAACGTATTTTAATTCTCGACTTTTCAGGACAAAACGAACTCGGGCAAACCGAAAAATATTCGCTCGTCGGGCAGTTCACGGGTCGTTCGGCGAATCTTTTTCTGCTTGATAAAAACGGCTTTATTCTCGACAAATTGCGCGAAACCTTTGGCACCGGGCAAGAGATCGGCGGAAAATATTCGGCGCCGTTTCGGGAAATCAAAAGGTCAGAACCGTCTGCATTAGCGGGCGGGTTTTCCCAAAATGAGATATTTTCAAAAGGCAATTTTGCCACATTATCCGAAGCGCTGGACAATTTTTATCTCGAACAGGAAGCCGCGAAACTTTTTCGAGATCGCGCCCGAGCGGCTGAAAGCAAGTTAAACAAGGAAATCTCGAAACGCGAAAAGCTGGTCAAAAAATTAAATCAAGACCTCGCGAATCACGGCGATGCCGAAAAATGGAAACGCTTCGGCGATCTGATACTGGCAAATTTGGCGGACGCCGCACAGGTCGGCGATAAAGTTTTGGTCGTCGATTATTTTGACGAGAACGTGCCGACGATCGAGATCGAAATTGACGAAAACGATTCGCTCACGCAAAATGCCGAAAAGTTTTTCCGGCGCTACACCAAGGCGCGCAACGCGAAGGAAGAAGTTTCCAAACGATTGGCGGTTCTGGACGCGGAAATTTTAAATCTGAAACAGAAAAACGCGCGGTTAAAAGAAGCGATCGAAGACGGCGACGACGATTATTTGACCGGTGTTTTGGGCGCTAAACCTGAAAAACTGCCGGTCAAGCTGCGCGATAAAAAGACCGAAAACTTTACGGGCGCGCGGCGCTTCGTCTCGAGCGATGATTTTGAAATTCTGGTCGGAAAAGCCTCGAAAGACAATGATTTTCTAACCTTTCGCGTCGCCAAATCCTCAGATTTATGGCTCCACGCCGCCGATTATCCGGGTTCGCACGTGATCATCAAAAATCCGAACCGCAAGGAAATACCGCCCACGACTTTGCTCGAAGCCGCACAGCTTGCCGCGTTTTACAGCCACGCGCGCGAACAGCCGAAAGTCGCCGTTCACTATACGCCGAGAAAATTTGTCAACAAACCGAAAGGCGCGGCTCTCGGTTTGGTTAGTTTGGCAAGTTTTAAGACGATTTTGGTCGAACCTCAGATTCCAAATTTGAAAGCCGATCTCGGATAAAGCGCAGAAAATATAACGCCGAGTGCGCAAAGTTTGCAGAGATTTTTAAGCTGTTTCTGCGATCTTTGCGCACTCGGCGTTATGTTTGTTCTTTAAACGCTTCGACTTACTCTATTTTTTGGGGTTATCCGGGTACTTCGACGGCATTTTTTCGTCCTTCGCCTTCGGACTCGGTTCTTCGATTTTGGGACCCGGCTCCGGCGTTTCGGCACTCGGGATCGGCGACTCCTGCCCGGTGACGATTTTTTCGACGGTTTCCTTCATTTTCAAAATCGTTTTCGGACTGCCGCCGGTAAAAACGCCGGTCAATTGCCCTTCGCGGTTGATCAGAATGCTTTGCGGAATTCCCTGCAATTTGCTGAGTCTGACAAATTCGGTCATCAACGCGCCGTCCGCCCAACCGAGTTGATAGTTCAATTTTTGCTTGGCGGCAAAGGCATCGATGTCTTCTTTCGATTCGTCGTCGGTGTCCAAACCGATAATTTCAAAACCCTTATCTTTGAATTTTTCCTGCATTTCATTGAGATGCGGCATTTCGTTGATACACGGTCCGCACCAGGTCGCCCAGAGATTAACTAACACGACCTTGCCTTTTTTATCCTGCAATTTAAAGCTCGTGCCGTCCAAAGATTTGATTTCGTTTTGCATGATCGCCGACGGCGCGGGCGGATAATTTATCTTTGTCTTTTCGGGCGGCGCGTCGGGCGAGGTCGAAGAATTTAGCGGAGCCGCCGCGTTATCATTGACCCCGGCGGTTTGCGTATTCGTGCACGAAGTCAGCGCCGAAAAGGCAAAACTTAAAACGATAAATAAAACAAAATTTGTAAATAAAACTTTCATAAAAAAACTGTTGTCGGCGTGAGCCGCTGCGCGCTTGTTAATAAAGGAACGTGTAAAAAATAACTTATCAAGATAGTTAAGTGGCGGTCTTTGACCGCCAACCGACTAAATTTGACCAACGGCGGTCAAAGACACGCCTCTAAACGATCAGTTAGGTTTTTCTAACCGTTACAACTTATTTTTTACAAATTCCTAAAGAACTGATGCATTTGCTCAACGAATGCACTACTGACTTTTCAATCCAATTTCCCCGCTCGTTTATTCCCGCTAACCGATGTCCTGCATTCTGAGAACGATCAGTCCGGCAACGACCAGTATAAAAAACATTAGCATTAAAACCACCTGATTTAAAACCTCGTCCATCCACGGATGCAGAAAATCGACATACTTGCTCAAATCTTTCGGGACTTCTTTTGCCGGGTCGATCTTCGGGACTTCCTTGAGTTCGGGCTGTTTCGGTTTATCGGGTTTGGAGATTTGTCCCATCTGGTATTTCGCCATATCTTCCTGATAATCGTCCATCTCCTTTTTATACTTATCCATATCCTTTTTGGCGTCTGCCCGGTAATCGGAAATGTCTTTTTCGGCTTTTTTGATGATCTGTTTGTTGTCGTATTCAACCTGTTTATAAAGCCCGCACGCACCTTTTATCGAACAATCCTTATTGTCCGTGTCTTTGTCGCCGTCCTCGCGCAAAACTTCCAAACCCGAAAATTGTTTCATCGTGTCGAACGCCCAGGTCGCCGGCATAAGCAAACCGGCGACTTTGTTAAGCCCCGAAGGCACGCCGACGAGACCCGAAAAAAGAATCTGCGGAATCAAAATCAAAGGCACGAGACTCGTCGCCATTTCCGAAGTTTTGACGAGCGCCGAGATCAGCAGCCCGAGCGCAATCCCGACACCGGCGGTCAAAAGCATCGCCCAAAATTGCAGAATCCCCAAAAATTCGCCCGGCATCGGCATTATTCCGACAATATCCATTAATTTGAGCGGCACGAAAAGAAACAGGCATTGCAGACCGACAATAAACCCGAGCACGAAAAGTTTGCTCGTGACATACGGCAGAAGTCCGAGATTGACCATTCGTTCGCGGTTATAAACCGGACGCTCGCGAATGATCTCACGCGCCGACACGCTCGTTCCGAACCAGACCGCGACAAGCGACAACACGAAATACGCAAAATCGCGCGGCTGGTCGTCGCCCATCACCAGATAGGTCAGAAAAGCGATGATCGGCGATTGCACGAACAAAATAAAAAGGTTGAGTTTGTCGCGGAACAGAACTTCCCAATAGCGGCGCGAAAGCGTCAGAAATTGACGGATCGAGCCGAAAATTCCGAGCCGGCGTTTTTTCTGGACGCCCGCCGATTGAAGACTGCCGAGTTCTTTGAGCGGGTCGTAAACGTTTTTGCGATATTGCGGCGTCTGGATAAACTTTTGCTTCCATTCTTCGGCAACCTGTTCGGTCACCTGATGACGATTGCCGCCGCCCGCTTTCAATTTTTGCTCGATCGGGTCTTCGAGCTTGTCGTAAAGTTCCTTAAAACTCGCCGCGCCGAGATGTTTCAAGGCTTCGTCGGGCTTGCCGTAAAACGCCAGTTTGCCGCGCATCAGCAGGACGATCTTGTCAAAAAGCTTGACGTTTTCCATCGCGTGCGTCGTCAGGATGACGGTTCTCCCGGATTCGGCGATCTGGCGAAACAAAACCATGATCTTTTCTTCGGTTGCCGGATCGAGTCCCGAGGTCGGTTCGTCCAGAAAGATGACCGACGGTTTGGTGATCAGCTCGACGGCGATCGAAACGCGTTTGCGCTGACCGCCCGAAAGCTGGTTGATCGGCACGTCGCGGCGTTCGGAAAGTCCGGTCACGTCCATCACTTCATCGATGATCTGGTTGATCTCTTTTTTGTTAACATCGCCCGACAGCCGCAGTTTGGCGACGTAATAAAGCGTCCGGTAAACCGTCAGTTCGCGGTGAATGATGTCGTCCTGCGGCACGTAGCCGATCGATTGTTTTAACGAATCGAGATGCTGGTAAAGATCGAGATTGTTGATCAAAACGCTGCCGCCCGAAGCCGGACGCATTCCGTTGAGCGCGTCCATAAACGTCGATTTTCCGGCGCCCGAAGGTCCGAGCAGTCCGACGAATTCGTTCGGCTGGATCGAAAGCGAAACATTGTCGAGCAGTTTGATAAGTCCGCCGCCCGAGCGATCTTTGACCTCTTTTGTAATATTGACCGAATCGATCCGCGTTTTCGAGCGCGTATCGAAAATGCCGATATTGCCCGCCGGGTCGATCTGCAGCATAAACGAACCGATCTGAACGTGGTCGTTCGGGAAAATTCCCTGCCGCGAAACGCGTGCGCCGTTGACGTAAACGCCGTTGGTCGAGTTAAAATCCTCGATGATGACGCCCGTGTTGCTCTGGACGAGCCGCGCGTGACGGTTCGAGATCTGCAAACCGTCAAGCACGATATCGTTTTCCTCGGCGCGTCCGATGACCAATTCCTGTTTGCTGCCGAAGGTCAGCGACATCAAAAGCGTCGGCTGCGCCGAATCGGTCGAGATCTTCTGGGAAATATTACCGATGTTCGCGACCATCGTTTTTGAACCGATATTTTCCAACGCATCGAGCGCGGACGGCGCGATCTGGCTCGGCGCGACGGCGCGTTGTCCCGCCAGACTCGCGCCTTTCGGGGCAACCCGCGTCGGCGAATTAAACCGGACGACCGGACCGCCGACACCGAGTTGAATTTCGTCGTTGTGATAGATCGGCGTTTGCGTCGAAATTCGCTGTTCGTTGACGAGCGTGCCGTTAAAACTATTGTTGTCGGTCAACAGATACGTGCCGTTTTGATTGGTGATCTGCGCGTGTTTGCGCGAAACCATGACGGCATCGGATTCAAAAACGATGTCGCACGACGGTTCGCGTCCGAGCCAGATCTCGGTTTTCGTCAGTTTAAACGGCGTCGAATGGATGCTTGAGGCAACAAAATCGAGCTGCGCCGGAGCCGCCGGATTTTGTTGATTTTGCGCTACCGGCGCTTGACCGACCGGCTGCTGCGGCTGATAATTCGGCTGACCGCCGAGCGGTTGATTCTGCGGTAAAACGGGCGTCTGGTATTGGTTCGGCGGAATATTTGAAGGCTGCTGCGGTTGGACATTCGGCGGCGAATCCGGCGCGATCTCGAACCAGACGACGCGCATCGTCGGACCTTGCGTCCCGAATTGCAGAATACTGCCGACCGCGACGGCGACCGTGCCGCCGACTCTTTGTCCGTTGAGATAAGTTCCGTAGCTCGAATTTAAATCATGCAGAAACCATTTTCCGCCTTCCCAGCGAAGCTCGGCGTGTTTGCGCGAAACCATCGGATATTTGGCGTTGTCATAGATAATCTGACAATCGACCGGGTCGCGCCCGACACGGACGACGGATTGACTAAAGGTCTTTTCGGACACCTGGCTGCCATTTTGCTCTTCGGCTAAAACAATTTTCATTAGGGTTCAGTTTTTTAGATTTAAAGTAAAGTTCGAAATTGCCTTAATTCTAGCTTAAACCGCGCCAAACAAAAAGCGTAAGGCTTAAATTTCCTTACGCTTCGGGCGAAAAACTTTTTATTTCGATTTAATATTGCTCGGGCTCGAAAGTTTCCAGAATTCCCGCCAATTCGCCTTGCGTGCCGACATCGTCGGCGCTTTTCACAACATCCGACAGCGAGGTTGCGAGCATCGTGATGACAAAACCGTTCTGCTTGCCGGCGGTTTGCACGGGAAGCCACAAACGTCTGCCCCACAGCGTGATATCTTCACCTTTTTCGTTTTTCCCCGAACTTTGAAATTTGACCTCGTAAACCTTCCAGCGACCTTGAATCGACGTTTCGTTTTCCGCCAAGACTTTGTAGCTTGCGCCGAGGTTTTTTTTCAAATCCTGATTCGATTTTTCGACCAGTTTCGGAAAATTCGGGCGGTCTAAGGTCATCGTCCCGCGGCTTTCATAGTGCGTGATGATCATTTGTTCGATCGGCACACCGTTTAAGGCGCGTTTGATGTCTAAGAAATTTGTGTTCGTGTCGGATTTTGTCCAATCCAGCGGATAGTAAATATCGAACCCAAGAAAATTCTTTGCCGGATCTTCATCCAAATTTTCCCGGTTGTTTTGAAAACGTTGCGTGTTTTCGGGTTGTTTGACCGAACGCGGCGGAGGCTTAATATCAGCGTCGAGGGAAGTCGCCAAATTATCCTGCGGCGTTGCGGTTGCCGGAGTTTGGGCATTCGCCGGCGCATTTGTCTGAGTTTGATTCGTTTCGATCTGCCCCGGACGATTTAGGAAAAGCCGCGACAAGCCCCAGCCCGCGAGCAAAAGCAGCACGACTCCGCCAACCACGAGCCAGCCGCGCAGCGAGCTTCCGGTTTGCGGCAGATCGGGCGAGCGTTTTTCCCACGCGAGGTCTTCGGTCGCTTTGACTTCGCTGATTTCCGCGTTTTCGCTCTTGATCGCCGGTCGCGGAGCGATTTGAAGAATGTCCTCAACCGGCGATTCTTCCGCAAACGCATCCTTTTGGTTAATTGCCGGCAGCACGATAAATTCGCGCGCTTTCGGGATTTCAACCGCGTCGGCGATTTCAAGCTCGATTTCATCGTCGTTCCAGACGTTGACGGCGGTCAGCGCGTTGAAAAAAGCATCGCCGAAATCACGCGCCTTCGGGTAGCGTTCGGACGCTTTGAAAGCCAGCCCTTTTTCGAGAATTTTGTCGGTCTGCGGCTGAATGTCGGGTCGCAATTTTGTCGGCGAAAACGCTAAACCTTCTTTCTGCGCGCTCAGTAATTGGCTTTCCGATTCGGTCGCAAACGGCAGACGGAGCGTCAGCATTTGAAAGGCAATGACCGCCAAAGCATATATATCACTGGCAAAGGTCGAAACGCCGCTTTCGATCTCTTCGGGCGCTTTGTACGCGAGATCGGCTTTTGAAACTTCGCCGTGCGAGACGCCGAAATTCATCAGTTTGACCTGCTCGATGCCCGCTTCGGAAACGGTCAGAACAATATTTTCGGGTTTCAGATTGCGATGCAGAATGCCGTTTTGATGCGCTTCGCTCAAGGCATAGGAAGTTTGGCGAATGATCCGCGCCGTTCTTAAAGAGTTGAATTGTCCGGTTTGCCGGAGCATTTCGGCGAGCGATTTTCCCCCGACAAATTCGCTGACGATAAATTCGTTGCCTTCGGGCAATGCACCGGAATCGAAAACTCCGGCAATATTCGGATGCCGCAGGTGCGAGAGCGCAACTCTTTCTTCGGCAAAGATCTTTTCTTCCAAATCAATCCCGAAGATTTTGTTCGTAAAAACGCGCACGATCACCATTTTGCCGGTGTCGGTTTTGTCTTCCGCGAGATAGATCAGGCTGTCTTCGTCATCGGCGGCGAGCTGTTCGGTGACCAGATAACATCCTTTAATGGTTTGCCCGAGAAGTGCGTCCGGATTTTCCTGATGAAAAGCCCTTCTGCCTGCCGGATTGGTTCGGCGGTCGCCGATCAGCGCCGTGCCCGACGGAATTTCGCTCTGTTTGATGATTCGCGGCAAAGGTTTTTGCGGTTCGTTTTGCGATTCGACGGGCGACTTGTCAAGCTCGAGTTCGAGTAATTCGTCGGCTGCTTTAACTTTCGGCAGCGGTTCGAGTTCGAGAATTGAATCCTCGTTTTCAGCGGGTTGAGGGGTTTTCGGTTTTAAGAACTGTTCGGATTGAAAAATTCTGCCAGCCGATGGAAAAGATGTCAGTTTTTTATCGGATTCTTCGGTTTTATTTAACGGGATAAATCGCGGTGCCGAATTGAGCTTGCTGTCCGTTTCGCCGGACGTCGGCGTTTTGCCGAGCAGATTTGTAAAGGTGCCTTTTGATTGAGAATCGTTTTTTTGCGCCGAGGGCGCCGGCAGCAGTCTGCCGCCATCATTATCGCAAAATCTTTGTGTTCCTTCTTCGTAAGTGCGTCGGCACTTCGGACAATAAAGCATCGTAATATTACCTGTTAAAACGGTCATTTAGCCGAAACCTCTTTGACGTGAAAATTTAGCGCTCCTGAACGCTTGTTTCCAAATAGGTTTAATTGCGGCTGAATTTCAATAAATTTATAAATCTTAGGATTTTTCTCCGGCTACTGAAGCTTCGCTAATTTTTCCATTAAAATCGTTTTACTGCTGTCGAGTGCCATTGCCTGCCGGTAAAGCCGTCGCGCATCTTTCGGTTTACCGGTGCGCATCAAAGCATCGCCGACAGCTTCGAAATCCGTTGCCAGACGTTTCTTTTCGTTGAGCGAAACAACGGCTAATGCCTTGTTCAAAACTTTTTCCGCCTCGTCGAGCTGGGCGCGGCGCAGATACAGCGAACCCAAAAGCGAGTAGGAAACAAAACTGTTCGGGCTGACTTCGACCGACTTTTTGAGAACCGTTTCGGCTTCGGCAAATTCATTGCGCGTCGTAAGGGCGCGTCCGAGCATATAAAGCGCGGTCGGATGTTTCGGATCGAGCGCCAGCCCGCGCCGCAGAAGCTGTTCCGATTCGAGAAACTTTTGCTGCGACTGCATGACATCGGCGACCAGGATCATCGTCGGTACATCGCTCGAAAACTGGATCGCTTTGCTATAGGCGTCGGCTGACTCAGCGGCTTTTCCGTTGCGGCGCAAAAGCCGCCCGAGATGCGCGTAAGCGAGCGCAAATTGCGGTTCGATCTGAATCGCTTTCTGATAAGCATTTTTCGTTTCGGCGGAAATAATCCCGCGAAGCTCGAGCGCAACGCCGAGCTGGTCGTGGGCAAACGCGTTTTCGGGATCGATCTCGATCGCCTTGCGCGCCATCGTTTCGGCTTCCTTATAGCGGTCGGAAAGATTGCCTGCCACGATCGGCTGCGTCAAAACATAGCTCAGGGCGACAAATGCGCCGGCATTGTCGGATTCGAGCAAAATTGCCTGGCGGTAGGCTTTTTCGGCTTCTTCCCACCGCTGCTGGTCGGCAAAAATATTGCCGAGCCCGTAGATCGCCCGCGAATCCTTCGATTTCAGATTTTGAGCGCGGCGGTAAGCGGCTTCCGCTTTGACATAATCTCTTTCATCACGCGCCGCGTTGCCTTCTTCGACGGTTCGCTCGAAAAGCTCGTCAAAATCGCCGCTCGTCGAATTGCCGACGGTGATGACGATATTGCTTTGCGGCTGCGGACTATAAACGGTTTGTGGTTTGACGTTAGTTTGCGAGACGGTTTCGCGGGTTTTGGTTGTTTTCGTAGTGTTGCGCTGCGTTTTGGTGTTTGATTTGGCAACGGTTTTCGGCGTCGCTTTGCGGGTCGTCGAACCGGAAGTTTTCGGCTTCGGCGTTGTTTTTTTGGTCGAATTGTTTTTTGAACTCGGATTCGGCGAGCGGAAAATGCCGCTGCTGCTGCCCAAATCCTGCCCGCTGATGTAAA
>CADEFG010000061.1:4766-13490 GCA_902826505.1 uncultured Acidobacteriota bacterium | reverse complement strand
CAGGGAAAGAATAATTATCAAAGAAGGCGATTATCCGCTGAAAGGTAAGTTTATTAGTGCAAACGAAGAAAAAACCGTGATCATTTGTAATACGGTCTTGAATTTGGCGTATCCTAATCACCTTCGTGAAGTTATTTACTCGCGAAGATTCAGGACAAATTAGTGGAAGTAAATTAGTGGTATGGAAGTAAAAGAATACCGGATTGAAAATTTTTGTCGTCGAATTTATCGAACAAACAAGAACAATTGTTTGATTTCGGGAATTTTTATATTTTTATTTGGGTTTAGTTCATTCACACAGGCTCAAACTAATTCGCCTGAAGAAAAGGATAACTACAAAATCGGCGTCGGTGATGTTTTGAAAATTCAAGTTCTCAAACCAACCGAGCTGTCCCAGGACGGCATTCGCGTCAGCAATGAAGGAACCATTCGAATGCCGATGCTCGACGGAGTAATTCCTGCCGCTTGTCTGACGGAAGCAGAACTATCTTCGGAAATTACGAAAAGATATAAAAGATTTATACTGAATCCGCAAATCTACGTTACCGTCAAAGAATTCAATGCCTATCCGGTTTCGATCATCGGTGCGGTCAATGCGCCGAAAACATTTCAGCTGCAGCGCCCGACGCGGCTTTTCCAACTTTTAAACCAACAAGTTAACGGACCTTCCTTAAATGCCGGTCAATCTATTCAAATTTTTCGGGATTTAAGTGTCAAACAATGCCGGCAAGAAGTAATTGCAGACCCGATTAATTCGGCAACTAACACTTCACCGCAACAAGAAATAATTTCGCTGTCGTTGCCCGAACTAATGAACGGCAATGAAACCGCCAATCCGTTTGTCCAGGCGGGCGATATTGTTCGTGTGACGGAAGCCGAGCTCAAACAAGCCTTTGTGATCGGCAATGTCAAATCAGCAGTGACGGTCAATCTGAAAGAACCGATCACGCTTTCGAGAGCGATTGCGATGGCAGGCGGTTTTGCCCCCGGAGCGCAGACAGACAAGATCAAAATTTCCCGCCAATCCTCGGATAAACCGATCATTGTTAGTATGAAAGACAAAAAAGGCGAAACTCCGGATGATATTTTACTGCAACCTAACGACATCGTTGACGTGCCGGGACCAAAACGCAGTCTTTTGAAAGACATTATTAAAGGCATTATTCCGACAGTAATGCGCGTTCCGGGTCTTTAATTCCTTAGCTAATTTAACACGGGGTAATATATGAAAAGATTAAATTCTCCTGACTACAACAACGATTCATTTGAAATTGAACCAAGCTACCCGGTTGAGTATAAGGGAATCTATACCGAAGGATACTATGGGGCGGCAATTAATCAGGACGGCGAAAAAACTTTACTCCGCGGTTTTTTTGCGACTCTCTTAAATCATTGGTTTTTGATTTTAAGCCTTACTTTACTGGTCACGGGTGCGACAATCGTTTATGTTGCGCAAAAACCGGATTACTATAAATCCGAAGCGCGCGTCCAGGTCAATGCCGAAAATAATCCGGCGGCGGGAACCCGCAATGGCGGCAGTCCGATCATTGTCAACAATCAGGCAAGCGATCCGGCTTATTTTACGACTCAACTGCAAATCCTCGAAGGCGCGGGACTTCTTCGCAAAGTAATAAAAACCCTCGATCTGGAACATAACCAGAATTTTCTTTCCCCACAAAGCGGAAAAGAAACGACCGCCTGGCAGAATGTCAAAAAAATGTTTGGTTTTTATCGTCCGCCGGTTGCCGATCAATCTTCTTTGGTTCGCTCAAAAGAACCTAATCTGAAATTAAATACCGAGGCTTCCAATGACCCGGACAAAGAGACGGAAAGACTGGCACCGCTGGTCGCCATGCTGAAAAGAAGTTTGGTCGTTTCGCCGGTTAAAGATTCGCGAACGAAAAGCGTCGAAACGCGTCTGATTGATATTGAATTTACGCATCAAGACCCGGCAACCGCGACCAAGATCGCCAACACGATCGCCGATGTTTATGTTTTGCAAAATTTAGAGCAGAAAATCCAGACCAATGCTTCAGCAAGCGATTTTCTGCAAAAACGCGTCGCCGAATTACAGCAGGACATCCGGCAGGGCGAAGAAAAGCTGATCAATTATGCGAAAAGCAATCAAATAGTTTCGCTTGATGAAAAACAAAATACGGTCGTTCAAAGATTTACGGATTTAAGCTTAAAGCTCGGACAGGCGGAAAATGAACGAATCGCTGCCCAAACTGCCTATCAGGCGGCGATGCAAAATCAGATGCGGTCGGCAACCGCCGAAAGCAAAGACCCGCAGGTTGTCGGTTTAGAGGGAAAATTAAATGAATTGAGGCAAAAACTGGCGCAACTGAAAACCGAATATACGGACGAATGGTACGAAGTTGTTCAAACAAAAAAACAAATCGAAAGCGTCGAAAATCAACTTAAAACGATTCGGAAACGCGCTTCCGATATTCAAGTCTCAACGCTCGAAGAAAAACTTAATGAAGCGACCGCCCGCGAAAAAGAGTTAAGGAATAATTTCAACAGCCAGCGCGAAGACGTTATTAAACAAAGTGAAGCCGCCATTAACTATCGAATTATTCAGCAGGAAATAGACACGAACAAAAGCCTGCTCAATTCGATTCTTCAACGCTCGCGGGAAAATGACGTGATCTTAAACGACACGCCGAATAATGTGCTGGTCGTTGACCGCGCACTCGTGTCAAATTCGCCGGTCGGACCGGAACGAAAGAAAAATATCATTCTTGCTTTTCTGGTTTCGCTGGCAGTCGGTTGCGGATTGGCATTTTTGATGGACTGGCTTGATGATTCGGTTCATCATTCGGAAAATATTGAAAACGATCTGGGACTTCCGTTGCTTGCCACAATTCCGACTGCATATTTAAGTTTCGGCAAACGTCTGCTGCTTAAAAACGTCGCTTTAACCCGAAGAAGCAGGCTCAGGAAAAATTTTTACAATCCGGCTGTTTTTGAAAAACCGGAGTTTTTAGAAGCATATTTGCAGTTAAGAACCCATCTTTTGCTTTCAACCTCCGGCGGTCCCCCGCAATCGATTCTCGTGACCTCGGGTGAAGAAGGCGAAGGCAAAACCATCACAGCGATAAATCTTGCTTCCAGTTTGTCAAAAACCGGCGATAAAATTTTGTTGATCGATGCGGATTTGCGTTGCCCGAGAATTCATCTGATCAAGGGAATAAACAATGATTACGGATTAACCGCGCTTTTAACCGCCAAGGAAGTCAACGACGATCTTTTGGACATGACAATTCAAAAGGACGATTCCAGTAACTTGCATATCTTACCTGCCGGCGAACGATCCGTTAACCCGGCGAATCTGCTGTGTTCCGAAGAAATGCGGGCATTATTGGTAAAATTATCTGAAAAATATACGCATATTATCATTGATTCTCCGCCGGTGCTTTATTTTGCGGACAGCACTATTCTATCGACTTTGGTCGATTCGGTGATTATTGTTGTGCGTGATAATAAAAGTTCAAGACTATCGGTGCAGAAAGCAAAAAAAGTATTACAAAATGTCGGAGCAAAAGTTATTGGCATGGTCTTAAACGGAGTAGTTTGGCATCAATCAAACTACAATAAATATGCGTATTACGAAACCGATGCCGAAGAACTGGAGCCGAAAGGCGATCATCAGGTTTTGAAACTTCATTAGTTAGAAAAAACAAATGGCTGTTAAAGAAGAAGAAATTTCAGCAATCATCTCAGCACAATCTGACCACGAACTCCCGCATTTGCGAATCGAGCCTTCCCACGGGTTTGTACCGCTCAGGATCAAGGATCTTTGGGAGTATCGGGAACTGCTTTATTTTCTCGTCTGGCGAGATATAAAGGTGCGTTATAAGCAAACTGCCCTCGGTGTGTTATGGGCAATTATTCAACCCGTGATGACAATGGTCGTGTTTAGTGTTTTCTTCGGAAACCTCGCTAAACTTTCGTCGGACGGAATTCCCTATCCGATCTTTTCTTTTGCCGCTCTTGTGCCGTGGACGCTTTTCTCGAATGGTTTAACGCAGGCGACCAATAGTTTAGTGGCGAGTTCCAATCTGATAAAAAAAGTCTATTTTCCGCGTCTGATCATTCCGATCGCCACGGTTTTAGCCGGCGTCATTGATTTTCTGCTGGCGTTTGGAGTTTTGCTGGTTTTGATGGTCTATTACGGAATTACGCCGACAATTAACACACTTTGGCTGCCGCTATTTCTATTGCTGACGATCATCGCGTCGCTCGCGGTCAGTTTGTGGCTTTCGGCGCTTAATGTCGAATACCGCGACATCAAATATGTGATTCCGTTTCTCACGCAAATCTGGCTGTTCGCAACGCCGATCGCCTATTCGAGCACTTTATTAAGCGAACCGTGGCGAACAATTTACGGCTTGAATCCGATGGTCGGCGTGGTCGAGGGTTTCCGTTGGGCATTGCTCGGCACGAACACCCAACCCGGAATGATGGCGCTTGCGTCGTCGGCTGCTGCGCTGATTTTATTGTTTAGCGGCGCATATTACTTTCGCCGGATGGAAAAAACTTTTGCCGATACAATCTAATAATGGATAATAATTTCCGCCAAATTTGTCTTCAAAACACATCGCCGAAATCAACCGAAGGACGTTGCCTGATCATCGGTGAGATTGCTCAGACCCACGATGGAAGTCTCGGGCAAGCGCACGCGTTTATTGATGCGATCGCCAATGGCGGAGCTGATGCGGTTAAATTTCAGACACATATCGCCGCCGCCGAAAGCACTCCGGACGAACCCTGGCGCGTTAAATTCAGCCCGCAAGACGAAACTCGCTACCAGTACTGGCAGCGAATGGAGTTTTCCAAAGAGCAGTGGGCAAATTTGAAAGCTCACGCCGAGGAACGCGGTTTACTATTTTTGAGCTCGCCTTTTTCGATGCAGGCGGTTGAGCTTTTAGACGAGATCGGAATGCAGGTTTGGAAAATCGCCTCGGGCGAAGTCAATAATTTTCAGCTTTTAGACCGCATCATGGCGACTCGCAAACCGATCATCCTGTCGTCGGGAATGAGTGATTGGGATGAATTGGACAAAGCCGTCAATGTAGTTCGCAAAGCAGAAAATCCGTTGGCAGTTCTGCAATGCACTTCCGCTTATCCGTGTCCGCCGGAAAAAGTCGGGCTAAATATGCTCGAAGTTTTGCAAACGCGCTACGATTGTCCGACGGGTTTGTCCGACCATTCGGGGAATATTTTTGCCGGTCTTGCCGCCGCGACGCTCGGTGCGGAAGTATTGGAGGTTCACGTTACTTTAAGTCGCGAGATGTTCGGTCCTGATGTTCCCTCATCAATCACGACCGGCGAACTGCGGCAGCTTGTTGACGGCGTGCGCTTGATTGAAAAGATGACGGCTAATCCGGTTAAGAAGGAAGATGTTGCCGCCGAGCTTGCGCCGCTTCGTCAAATTTTTACAAAAAGTATTTATGCCGGTTCGTTTCTTCCCGCAGGAACGATTCTTGAAACCGGACATTTGCAGTTAAAAAAACCCGGTAAAGGTATTCCGGCGGCGCATTTGCCGAAGCTCATCGGGCAGAAACTACGCCGCAGTTTGCAACCCGACGAATTACTGCTGTTAGAGGATATTGAATGATTAGCCAAAACACTTTTTACGTAATCAATAAAACAGTTTTTGAGAAACAATCTTGAATTGCAACGGTCAGGTAAAAAATCTATTGCTTTTTCAATAAGATTACTTAATAATTAATCTTATTGTTTCAAGTCAAACAAAGCCTCAAATCTTTTGAGTTTTATTTTCAAATGGCTTTTGTTTAATGATTAATATAAATCTCTAAACCGAGTTCTGAAATACTTGAAATTTTGCCCCTTTACTGATTTATAAGAAAAAAGGAGAATTTCAATGAAATATTTTAACCTAGCTCTTTCGTTTATCACGCTGTTTTTTATTTTAACCGCTATTACCAAAGTTTCTGCCCAGTATGCTTTGTCCGATTTTATCGTTGCGGGTTGTGTGACTCAAAATGTTGCCGTCTATAATTCGAGTTTGGTTTATCAACGCGATCTTGCAACTTCGTTTGGTTGCGCGGCGGGACTTGATTTGATGTCAAATAGCAATGTGGTCGCTTCGTCTCAAAATACTGAGGTCAGATTTTACAATCCGGCGGGCACGCTCGTCAGTAGTTTTACGGGCGCTCAAGTCGGTCTTCCGATCGATACCAAGGCTTATCTCGGTAATGTGTTTATCGGAACGCAAGATACAAATTATGGTGTTTCTGATTTTACGATGGGCGGCACTTTTGTCCGTAATTTGGGAACCCCTGAATACAGAAGCGGTGTGGCGGTTTTACCGGGCAATATTTTGTGGGCTGGCGGAGAGGTCGGTGACATTGATGTTTTCAATATTTCGACCGGTGCGCTGATCACATCTATTCCGCTTGATAACGGACAAGGCAACGCCCACGCAATGTATTACAGCCCTTCGACAAACACGGTTTTGATGACCGATATTATTTCCAACACGGTTTTTGAACGAAACACGAGCGGCACTTTCATCAGGCAATTTACAGGCGGCGCATCTTACTACGGCGTAACCAGAGGACCGGGCGGCGATGTTTATTCGACCGATTGTTTTGGTAATCAGATTCACCGATGGGATTCGGCTGGTAATTTTATAGGCAGCATCAGCACGTTACCCGAGGTAAATTGTCCGGTCAATATTATTTGGGCAGGTAATACTGTCGTCACCGCCGCCAATGTTGCGGTTTCCGGCAGAGTCTTAACGCAAAACGGCGGAGGTTTGGCAAGAGCGACGGTGACAATTACCGACCAGTCGGGAAATGTCAGAACGGCGAAGTCAAATTCGTTTGGTTATTACAAATTTGAAGCCGTCGAATCCGGCGCAACCTATACTTTCGGAGTTTTCAGCAAAGGTTATCAATTTAACCCGCAGGTTGTGACTGTCAACGACAATTTAACGGAACTTAATTTTACGCCGGAACAGGGAAGAAATCTGAAATAAAGGTTTGAAACCGATTCAAACGGCAACGTCCGCTTTGACAAGATACAGGCGGAACAAAACAACGACTTTTCGAAATAACGGCTTGGGCTCAGTATAAATAGCCCAAGCCGTTATTATCGGTGAAGATTCAGTCAATTTTATTTTTTAGTTTTATCCGAAGTATTGACCTTATAAATTACAATTCGGTTTAATTCTCTCCAAGGTCGGATTTCCGACATAAATCATAAAAATTATGTTTAGAAAAGTTTGTGTGGTAATTACGGCACGACCGAGTTACAGCCGTATCAAAACTGCGCTCAAAGCGATTAATGAAAATCCCGATCTAGAACTTCAGGTCGTCATTGCGGCATCTGCCCTGCTTGACCGTTATGGGACAGCAGTCAATTACGTCGAAAACGACGGTTTCAACGTCGCCGCCCGTGTTTATATGGTGCTTGAAGGCGAAAACCCGACATCGATGGCAAAAACAACCGGTATCGGTTTGCTCGAACTCGCGACGGTTTTCGATAATTTGAAACCCGACCTCGTCGTGACGATTGCCGACCGCTACGAAACAATCGCGACGGCGATCGCCGCTTCGTATATGAATATTCCGGTCGTCCATATTCAGGGCGGCGAAGTGACCGGCTCGATTGATGAAAAGGTGCGCCATGCGGTTACGAAACTCGCCGATCTGCATCTTGTTTCGACGAGTTGTGCCGCCGAGCGTGTCGAGAAAATGGGTGAAGACTCGCACAAGATCTTTATCACGGGTTGTCCTTCGATCGACATTGCGGCGGAAGTTTTGACAGACCCGACCTTGAATTTCAATCCGTTTGAAAAATATGGCGGTGTCGGCGATCTGGAACGGCTGCTCAACGGCTATGTGGTCGTCATGCAGCATCCGGTCACGACCGAATACAAACTTGCCCGCGAACAGGTCACGGAAACTCTCGAAGCGGTTCACAAAATCGGTTTGCCGACGCTCTGGTTTTGGTCGAACGTCGATGCGGGCGCCGATGGAACATCGAACGGAATCCGCAGTTTCCGCGAAACCGTCAAGCCGAAAAACATGCATTTTTTCAAAAATATGTCGCCGACCGATTTTTTGCGGCTTCTTTATAACAGCAAATGTCTGATCGGGAATTCGAGTGTCGGCATCCGCGAATGTTCGTTTCTCGGTGTTCCGGTCGTCAATATCGGCTCGCGCCAAACCGGACGCGAACGCGGCAAAAACGTGATCGATGTCGAACATAATTTTGAAGATATTCAATCCGCCGTCCGCAGCCAGATCGAACATGGTCGGTATGATTCGGACAAACTTTACGGCGACGGCAAAGCCGGCGAAAGAATTTCGCAGCTGCTGGCGAAAGCGCCGCTTGAAATTCAAAAGAGATTGTCATATTGATGAGAGTTTTGGGTTTAATTCCGGCACGCGGCGGTTCAAAAGGCGTTCCGCGCAAAAACATCCGGCTACTGAGTGGCAAACCGCTTCTTGCTTACACCGCTGAAAATGCGTTGCAAGCCAAAACTTTAGCGCGGGTAATTCTAAGCACCGAAGACGAGGAAATCGCCGAAGTCGGCAGAAGTTGCGGGCTTGCCGTGCCGTTTTTGCGTCCGGCGGAACTGGAGCAGGATTCGACGCCGAGTTTGGCGGTTGTCCGGCACGCGCTTTTGACTTTAAAAGAAAACGGCGAGGATTTCGATGCGGTTTGTCTTTTGCAGCCGACGAATCC
>CADEFG010000061.1:0-4756 GCA_902826505.1 uncultured Acidobacteriota bacterium | reverse complement strand
GACGAATCCGCTGCGTCGTGCCGCCGACATCGATGCTTGCGTCGCGCTCTTTATCGAATCAAACGCCGACTGTGTGGTCAGCGTTTTGCCCGTCCCGCACGAATATAATCCGAAATGGGTTTTCTGGAAAAACGGCGGCGGCAAACTGTCGCTTTCAACCGGCGACACGGAAATAATTCCGCGCCGGCAGGATTTGCCGCCGGCATTTCACCGCGACGGTTCGGTTTATATCACGCGGAGTGAAATCGTCGTGAACCAACAGAGTTTATACGGCGGAAACGTCCAGGGTTACGAAATGTCGCCGGAGTTCAGCGCGAATATTGATACCGAAGAGGATTGGCAAGCGATTGAAAAAAGATTTGTTCGCCAATAGAAAAAATATGACGATGAAAATTTATGAAATGGGCAGACTTTTAGCCGAGCCGGTTTTGCCGCCGCTTTATAAACACGTGCGCGCCCGTCTGCGAAAGATTATCAACGGAAATTCCGAAGCGCCGCGTATTTTGGATGTCGGCGGCAGAAAATCGCCCTATACGATCGGACTTCCGGCACGGATCACGGTCATCGATCTGCCGCGCAATTCCGATGTTCAAAAAGAGCTGCATCTCGGACTTAATGAACAGATCATCAATCAGGTCAAACAGCGCCGCAGCAATGTCGAAGAAGTTATCCTCGGCGATATGACGGATTCGGGACTGCCCGACGCAAGTTTTGAAATGGTCGTTTCGGTCGAGGTGATCGAACACGTCGAGGCTGACGAGCGCTTTGTCAGCGAGATTTCGCGTGTTCTCAAACCCGGCGGAATTTTTCTGCTGACGACGCCGAATGGCGACTGGGTCGAGAATAAAAATCCCGATCACAAACGCCAT
Source organism: uncultured Acidobacteriota bacterium (assembly GCA_902826505.1). GTDB lineage: Bacteria > Acidobacteriota > Blastocatellia > Pyrinomonadales > Pyrinomonadaceae > JAFDVJ01. The sequence continues at coordinate 3,887 of CADEFG010000061.1, read as the reverse complement.
TATCATAAAGAACAGCTTCAACAGCTTTTGGAAAAACATTTTTCTGACGTCCAGATCGATTACGCAATCGCCGGCGGACGTTACCGGAAAATGGGCTTGAAATCGTGGTCGCTCAAGAAACCGGCAACGATCGCGCTGAGTATTTTCGGCAATGTCGTCAACTCGATTCAGTCGTCGGAAAACAAAGTCCGCGAAAAGGCAGCCGGAACTCATCACCTGATCGCAGTCGCCAAAAAATAATTTTTTTTTTGAAATATGTCGGCACAAAATATTGTCATCGCTTCAAATTTTACGAGCGAGCCTTTAAAAAACAGCCTTGAATTTCTTTTGAAAGAGCTTCAGATTGCGCACGAAATCAATTTCGCGCCGTTTAACCAGATCTTTCAGGAACTACTTTCGCCCGCGAGTCTTTTTCACGCGAATGCACGCGGCGCGAACGTCGTGCTTTTTCGCTCGGAAGATTTTGTTGAAGCCGAAGAATTGACGAGCGATGTTTTGGAAAACATTGAAAAAAACGTTCGCGAACTCCAAACCGCTTTAAAATCAGCGGCGAGTTTTCAAGTTCCGGTGCTGGTCGTCATTTGTCCGCCGTCCGGTAAAATTACCGCCGACCAAGCCGCCGCCGATTTTATCGACCGGGTCGAAAAAGCATTTGTTAAAGATTTGGAAAACATCGCCAATCTGCTGGTTTTTTCAGCCGCCGATTTTCTTCCTGATTACGAAGTTGGCGAATTTGACAATCCGAAAGCCAATCTTTACGGGCGAATTCCCTACACTTCGGAGTTTTTTGCCGCGCTCGGCGCGTTTTTGGCGCGCAAGATCTACGCTTTCTGCCGCGAACCGCATAAAGTTATCGTCCTCGATTGCGACCAGACGATCTGGAAAGGCGTGGTCGGCGAAGACGGCGTTGACGGCATCGAGTTTGACGCGCCGCGTCTGGCGTTGCAGGAATTTATGGCGGCGCAGAGCGAAGCCGGAATGCTGATTTGTTTGTGCAGTAAAAACAACGAACCCGAAGTTTGGAATGTTTTCGATACGCGCCCGGAAATGCGGCTCAAACGCGAACATATCGTTGCCGCGCAAATCAACTGGAATTTCAAATCCGAAAACTTAAAACGCTTATCGGATGAGCTTCAGCTTTCCTTAAACAGTTTTATTTTTGTTGACGACGACGCGGCGGTTTGCGCCGAAGCTCAGGCAAATTGTCCCGAAGTTCTAACCTTGATGCTACCGCATCAGACGGAAGAAATTCCCGCGTTTTTGCAACACGTTTGGGCGTTCGACAAAATAAAAACGACCAAGGAAGACAAGGATCGAACAAAATCCTATCAACAACAGGTCGAACGCAGCCGCCTTCAGGAAAGCTCGTCGAATTTTCAGGATTTTCTCGCCAATTTGCAGTTAAAATGCGAAATCGCCGAAATGACCGAAGAGAAAATCCCGCGCGTTTCGCAGCTCAGTTTGCGCACCAATCAATTTAATTCGACGACCAAACGTCGTTCGGAAAATGATGTCAAACAGCTTTTCGCGCAAGCAAACGCGCGGATTTGGACGATCAATGTTGAAGATCGTTTCGGTGATTATGGTCTGGTCGGCGTCATTGTCGGCGAAGAAAAAGACCAATCTCTCAATGTTGATTCGATGATGCTCAGTTGCCGCGCGCTCGGCAGAGGCATCGAACATCGAATGCTCGCCGCCGTCGGACGTGCCGCGCTTGATTCGGGTTGCCGATTCGTCAATCTCGAATTTATCGCTTCGGCAAAAAATGCGCCCGTTCGTAATTTTCTCGAAGAAGTCGGCAAAGAGTTCAAAGAAGAACGCGGCGACCGGACATTTTATAAATTTCCGGCGGAAACGGCGGCAAAGATCGAATTTAATCCGGCAAACAAAACGTCCGCACCGATCGCAGAAAGCAAAAACGGCGCTCAACCCGCACAAAAATCAACCGGCAGCTTTTCCGAAAGAAATTCGGCGATCATCAAAATCGCCAATCATTTCAGAACAGCTGAGAAAATTCTCGCGGCGACCAAAACGGCTGAAAGTAATCGTTCGATCACTGACGGCGAGTTTATCGCGCCGCGCACCGAAACCGAACGAAAACTCGCCGAAATCTGGCAGCGAACTCTGAACATCGACGAAATCGGCGTCACCGACAACTTTTTTCAGATCGGCGGCGATTCGCTCCAAGCCGTCAGCCTTTTTGTCGAGATCGAAGACGCTTTCGGAAAACATCTGCCGATGACCGTTTTGATCGATTCGCCGACGATCGAAAAAATGGCGGCAGAGCTCGACGCCGAAGATTCCGAAGGAAAACTCAAATATCTCGTGCCGCTCAAAACCGACGGCGCGAGGACGCCGCTTTTTTGTATGCACGCGGCTGGCGGAAACGTGCTTTTTTACCGCGATCTCGCGAATGAGCTCGATGCCGACCAGCCCGTTTACGGTCTGCAGGCACGCGGCGTTGCCGACAAAACGGAAACGGCGCACGAAAATGTCGCGGAAATGGCGACGGAATATTTAAAGGAAATGCGCTCCGTGCAACCCTTTGGACCTTATCAATTATGCGGTTCGTCGTTCGGCGGTTTGATCGCTTTTGAAATGGCGTGTCAACTCGCGGAACGCGGCGAAACGGTTTCTCTGCTCGCGCTTTTCGATACTTACGCGCCGGGTTATCCGCAAAAGAAACCGGATTCGTTTCCGCTCGAAAGCAAAGTCCGCGCTCTGTTTGAAAAAGCGACGCGTTTTCGCGAACAGCTCGGCTTGATCGAAACAACCCGCGAAAAGTTCGATTTTGTCGGCAAACAATTTCAAAAACTGCGAACGCGCGCCAAACGAAAAAAGGTTTGGAAGGAAAACCAGTTCGACATTGCTTACGCGAAATCGACCGGACGCGAATTGCCCGTCAATATTCAACGCAATCATCTGGCAATCCAGCACGCGCTCGACAGCTACCAGCCGCCGGTTTTTGAAGGAACGATGACGCTCTTTCGCGCTGCGCTCCAACCTTCGGGTGTGATTTTCGAGCCGACTTTGGGCTGGAAAAAATTCACAACCCGGGAAATTATCATCCGGGAAGTTTCAGGAAGTCACGGCGCATTAACAGTTTATCCTTACGCAAAGCATCTAGCCGGGGAATTATCGCCGCTTTTGAAAGAGCAAAAAGTTTTGGGCAGCGCAGCAAAATTCGCCGTGGCTTAATATCAAATTTATGTGCGGAATAGTCGGAATTTTAGGGAAAAATTGGCAAGCCGGTCAGCTTGAAGCGATGCATTTTGCCCAGCGCCACCGCGGACCCGATGCCGAAGGCTTTTATCTCGACCCGCAGAAATTATGCGGTTTGGGACATAACCGGCTAAGCATCATCGATCTCTCGGAAGGTGGGCGCCAACCGATGACGAGCGCCGATGGCAAATACAAAATCGTTTTCAACGGCGAAATTTACAATTATCTCGAACTGCGCCGCGAACTGAGCGGCGAATTTAATTTTAAAACCCAATCCGACACCGAGGTTTTGCTTGCCGCTTACCAAAAATGGGGCGCGGCGTTTTTAGATCGTTTGATCGGAATGTTTGCCCTCATTATTTGGGACGAAAAGGAAAAAACCGCTTTCGTCGCCCGCGACCGTTTTGGCGTCAAACCGCTTTATTACCATCAAAAAGCGGACGGTACGCTTTTTCTCGCGAGCGAGATCAAAGCGATTCACGCCGCCGGAATCGATCGCCAGCCGCACGAAAAAACGTGGGCAAATTATCTGGTTTACGGTTTGACCGACCATACGGAAGAAACTTTTTGGAAAGAAATTTTCGCGCTTCCCGCCGGACATTTTTTGACCTGGAAACACGGCGCGGTGCAGTTTTCGAGCTGGTATGATCTGGCAGAACGCTCGG
>CADEFG010000060.1:11499-13520 GCA_902826505.1 uncultured Acidobacteriota bacterium | reverse complement strand
CGTCGTGGTGTCGTTCAGATAAAGCATGCCGGGCGAGCCGTGCAGGACGATCTCGAGAAATTTCACGCCGTTGTAATTATTCAGCGCGGCTTCGAGATCGCACATTTTATCAACCGCGTGAACCGCGCTGCTGCCGCCGGTTTGTTCAAGAAATTTATCGGCAAAATTTTTGAAATTAACATCGTAAATACACAAATTATCAACGCTTTTATTTATTTCCATTTTTATTCTCCTTTTCTTTAACTCAAAAAAAATCTGCTCTATCGATAAACGCGGAAGCTTTGGGGATTTTTTTCGGATTCCAATTTTGAAAGTAATTTTTTAATGCCATTCGGCATAACTCTGCAACCAAAGATGCCCGATAATTTGTCGGCAGCCGCGCCACCTGCTTGTCAGTTCCCGAAGCCGCCGCTTCAGACAAATTTTGTTTGAAGCGGCGAGAAATTAATCTCGACAACGGTATAAATCCCACTTCCAGGTGACTTTTGTGCCGTCCTGCAAATCAAGCACTTTGGCGCCGAAAAGCACCTCGCCGGCGGTGCCGACGAATCTTTGCCCGTAGCGACCGTCCTCGAGCAACATCTCGAATGAAGAGTTTAGTTTTTGCCGTTGATCGAGCGGGGCAAGCTCTTCTAAATCGCAATTGGTGTCGGTAACTTCATCAATATTGAGTTCGGTTATCTTAAAATTACCGGTCGAAGCGTTAAATCCTAAACTGAAGTCGCGTTCGCCCGCCTGATATTTGATTGACACGGGTCGCTTGAGCATTCCCGTAAACCATTCTTTTCTTCCCTTTTTGAATTTTGTCGTAAAACTGCCTTCGGTTTTTCCGCAACACGGATCATTTTCACGAACGCCCTCAAAAATATCTTCCAACAAATAAAAGACATACAGATTCGCCGGATTCGGCGGTTTTGTCCGCATTTCTTCGGGTTTGCGCGGATTAAGTTTGATTTGCGCCTCCTCGATGAATTTGGATTTTCGAATTCCGTCGCCGGTTCCGTTACCGTTACTCTGACGCGATGATTTTATAATAAATGTTTTCTCATATGATCTTTCATATTCGATCGTGCCGCTCCAGTCGTCGGTGCAGGGAATCCAATCACGAACGGGGACGCGAACGCCGAGTGAACCTAAAACTGCCTGATTTTCGCCGATCGTGACCATCAAATAGGCGGTGTGCGGCGTTGCATAAGTTTTTCTGTTAGTCAGGTCTTCCGATTGCGGCTTGCCGACCAGACTGACAATGCTCTCGCCGGTTTGACCTGAAAGTCGATCGGTTTGGCTGCTCAGCTTGACAGAATCGTCGCCGAGATCGGCACCGTCCTCGGAAACTAAGATCCACTCAACGGTTTTGCCTTCGAGTGAGGGTGATTCCGGCAAGTCAAATTTCGGACTTGTCCCCGAAGCCAATTTATCCAAACAACCGACTTGATTCGCTTTTTCCGGTTCTGACCAAACCATCGTAAATTTTGCCGTCACATCACGGGTTTCGCCGATATCGATTGCTGATTTAGTCCGCACCAGTGGGATTGGTTGTTGAACCTTTAACTCGATCTTGATGATTTGCGAGGCTGCCCGCAATTTATACGAGGCGAAAGAAATAACGGCAAGTTTTAATCCTTTGCCGATAATTTCGAGAAACTGCCGGTACGCATTATTTGCCTTCCGGTTTGGTGAGCGCAGTTTGCATTGATCGATCGCGGTTTGATCAGCAAGCAGTTCGCATTCGTCAAGCGTCTTTTCAAACAGCGAAAGCTTTTCGACTTTTTGATAAGCGTTCTTACTGCTATTGTGGAGCGTTGTCAGATCGTCCCACGCCTCGCAAAGACTGTTAACGCGGCTTAAAAAAACAACATTTATAAAGCGGATTCCATCTGACTTAAACAAATCATCGTTTCGATAATTTCCGGCGACCGATTTGGCGTAAGAATCCATCAAGTCGCCGAGCAGCATGCGTTCGATCAAAGCAGCCTGGATAATGTTTATTTTGGCGGATTCCGGTGTCGCGGCGGCGAGAT
>CADEFG010000060.1:0-11489 GCA_902826505.1 uncultured Acidobacteriota bacterium | reverse complement strand
AAATCAAGTTCGCGTCAAAATGCAGTCGTCCGTCCTCTGACGCGCGGGCAGTTTGCAAATCTTTTAAGATCGATCTTCCAAGCGGTTCGGCGGGAATTCGGCGGTCGTTTTGAGAGATCACCTCGGCTAATTTTTTGATCGCCGTGGTCGCGCCGGTGGCGGAAGTTTTGAGCATTCCGACCACCTCAAAATCATAAAAAGCCATCTCCATATCGTAAGTCGCCGTCGGTTTGTAAAGAATCTTTTGATTTTGGTCGATGATATAAAATCCGGCTTTTTGCAGAGCAGCAATCAGGATCGCAAGCGATTGATCGTCATATTTCGAGATTTCTCTGGCAAGCCACGCCGCCAGCTCATCCGAACGATTTCTGCCGATAATAAAGGCTTCGGGCAAACCTTTTTTGGCAAACGTCTCGACCGGATTCGTGCTTTCCACCGTCGTCAATTTCGGTTCGGGCGGCGGCGTATTGGCAATTTGGCGTTGGGCAAAAATCGAAATGCCATTGACACACATCAGAATGATTAAAGATATCGTAGAAATTTGTTTCATCGTTTGTAATCCCGGTTAGAACCATCTGCGGTTGCGGAGGGTTTATCGTTGGGGGTAAATTCGTCGCTTGCGACAGACCATTCGGATCTTTACTTGATTTTTTCCAGCAGACCGCCCAATATCCGGTCGATGGCGGCTTTGACGGCGTCATTTGCCTTACCTTTTACTTTTTCGGTCGCGGTCATACTCGCGACGACGGTTTTTCCGTCATTGCCGTAGATCGTGATGACAATTTCGGCTTCGGAATCACCGATTTTGGCGGCATCGTCGGTGCCGGTCACTTTGCCGAAAAGTCCGCCGATTTTGCTCGCGCCCGATTCTTTGACCTTTTTGAGTTCGACCCCGATGACATTGGCAAATCTTCCCGAAGATATTTCAGCTTGTGAATTTACCGGAAAGCCGCTCATTCCGGCAGCGGAAATTTTATTTGAAATATAGCCACGCAATTCGTCTTGGTTAATTTTGGAAGAATTGCCCGAAAAATAATCAATTGCCACGGTTTTCAAAACCTTGTTGTTGCGGGCGTCGTTAATAATCGTCGTTGCCGAATTATCCGTCGCTTTATTGAAAAATCCCGGCATTAACTCGGAAAGCGCATCGACTTCCGTCCAATTTGCGGGAATTTCGAACAATGCCTGATCGAGGGTGGCTTTGGAAAGTGCGGTCGTTGTGAGGTTGGAAGTTCCTTGCAGTTGATTGTTTTCAAAAGTCTTTGTCGTGCCTTCGAGAAAAAATCCGGGGTTTTGCATTTCCCTGATAATCACTTTCGGACGACAACCGCCCGCGCCGCCCGGAATTCTCGGCTGATTGCAGGAATCACGTGTCAGCGACAGATTTACAAACCAGCCTTCCTGCTCAAACCTAACATTCTTTCTGCCGTCGCAAGAATCCGCCGAACTTTCAAAAGTCAGCACATATTTCAGCCATTTTGCCTGAAAACCAAAGATCGTCTGAGTTTTGCCCGAATCCGTCACTAAGGCTGAAACGGTTGCGGTTCCCTTGATCACGATTTTTTGATTCGGACGACGTTTTTGTTTATCGGGCGAGAGGCTCGACCAGTCGTAGTAATCAACGAAATATGACTTTTTTGCCTCGCTCAAGGTCACGTCTTGCTTTAAGTCACATTGCGTAATTGTGATGAAATTCGGCATCATCTGAGCCATCATCGCCGCCTTTTTGGGGTCGCCTCCAAAATCTATTTTTGATTCCCGGCGCTCACGCACGCCTCTGGCATGGGTCGTGTTTTCGGTCGTGATATTTCCAATCGTGGTTTGTTGGGAAATTTTGTAATCTGCAAAAGTTGGCAACGCCGCGACTGTTAAAATCAAAAAAACTGAAATTATCCGATTCATAATTGATGAAACTCCCGTAAAATTTATTCTCTATACATAAACGCGGAAGTTTTGGTAAAATTTTTCAAAGTCACCCCGAAAATATTTATGACACAAAAAGTAACGCGGCTTTTGCAGGATTTGCAAAGCGGTAAAAAAGCGGCTTTGGATGAGCTTTTGCCGATTGTTTATGACGAATTGCGCCGTGTCGCGCGAAATATTTTGCAGCAGGAATACGCCGTAACTTTACCGACCACCGCACTCGTTCACGAAGCCTATCTGAAATTAGTCAACCAGCATTCGGTCGATTGGGAAAATCGCGGGCAGTTTTTTGGCGTCGCCGCCCAGGCGATGCGACGGATCTTGGTTGACCACGCCCGCGAGCGACACGCGCAAAAACGTGACGGGGTCAAAATCACGCTTGATAATGCCGAAACGATTCCGGTTCAGCTTAATGAATCTTTACTCGATTTGGAACTTGCGCTCGAGGAGCTTGCCGCGCTTGATGAATTGCAAACGCGGATTGTCGAATTGCGTTATTTTGCCGGTCTGACCTTTGAAGAGACGGCAGCGGTTTTGCAGATTTCGACCGCCAGTGTTTTCCGCGAATGGACATTTGCGCGAGCGTGGCTGCATCGCAAAATAAACGGCGTTTGAAAAAAATACAAATAAAAGCCGCGTTTTATATTGGGTAAGTCAAAACCATCGGCGGCAGCGGACGGTTTATCAGTATCAACCAGGACTTTTCAAGGAAATCAAACAAGTGCAGTTAGTTGAGCCATCCGTTACCGCCGATGGTTCTGACCAAAATGATGCAAAAAGCCGATTGGTTAAAAATCAAGGAAATTTTTTCTCAAACGCTCGGTTTGCCGGCTGCCGACCGCGAAGCGATTCTCGCCGGACAACATGATTTTGTGCGTTCGGAAGTCCGCGAATTACTGGCTTCGCACGAAAAAGCCGAGAATTTTATTGCCGCTCCCGTCGCGGTCGAATTCGGTTTTCAGGGAAACACGCTGGTCGGCGCGCGAATCGGCAGTTACAAACTGCTTGAAATAATCGGGACGGGCGGCATGGGCACGGTGTTTCGCGCCGAAAAAGCTGATTTCGGGAAAAATTTCGCCGTTAAACTGATCAAGCGCGGCATGGATACCGACGCGGTGATTTCGCGCTTTCAGCTTGAACGGCAAATCCTCGGGCGGCTCGAACATCCGAATATCGCCCGGCTTCTCGACGGCGGAACGACCGCCGACGGGTTGCCGTATTTTGTGATGGAATATGTCGAAGGCGTTTCGATCACGCATTTTTGCGACCGGCATCAATTTGATATCAAAGAGCGTTTGGAGCTGTTCCGCCAAATCTGTTCGGCTGTACAGTACGCGCATCAAAATTTGATCGTTCATCGCGATTTAAAGCCTTCGAACATTTTGGTCACAAAGGACGGAATGCCGAAATTGCTTGATTTCGGCATCGCTAAATTGCTCAATCCCGCAGGTTTTGAACCCACCGTCACACAAGCGCGAATGTTGACGCCCGAATACGCCAGCCCCGAACAATTGAATGGTTTGCCGATCACGACCACTTCCGATGTCTTTAGTTTGGGCGTCGTGCTTTACGAACTTCTCAGCGGTCAGCGCCCGTTTCAGTCAAACAGCCGGGATTATCAGGAAATCGTCAAGCAGATTTTGACCGACGAACCCGCGCGTCCGTCGTCCGTTGTCAGTCGTTCTTTGCAAATGGCAGAAACCGTCACGTCGGAAAACGAAGGACAAAGGACAAAGGACAAAGGACAAACGGCTAATCCAAAATCCAAAATCCAAAATCCAAAATCGCTCCGCGGCGATTTAGACAATATCGTATTGAAAGCGCTCCGCAAAGAACCCGAACGGCGCTATCAATCGGCGCAGGAATTATCGGAAGATATTCGTCGGCATTTAGCGGGTTTGCCCGTCGCGGCAACTGCCGACCGGACGTTTTATCGTTTCTCGAAATTCGTTACAAGACACCGGCAGGGCGTTTTTGCCGGCTTGCTGATGACGATGATTATTTTGTCGGTTTCGGGTTTTGCCGTGTGGCAGGGAATTGTCGCGACGCGTGAACGTCAAAAAGCGGAAAAACGCCTGACGGAAATTCGGAGCGTCGCCAGATCGCTGATGAATGAAACAAACGATTCGCTCGCGAAAATTCCCGGCAACGTCACGGTGCAAAAGGCTTTGGCAGAAAAAAGCGTCGCGTTGCTCGATTCGCTCGCCAGCGAGGAAACAAACGATACGGTTTTGCTTACCGAACTCGCCGAGTCCTATACAAAACTTGCAAACATTCAGATTTGGTCATTTCGGGAATTTGAAAGGGCAATTGAAAATCTCGAAAAATCCGAAGCGATCTATCAAAAGATTCTGCAAAAAAATCCGCACAATGCGGAAATTAGACACAAAATTTATATCGCGCAGATGCGTCATATCGAAGCCTTGCACAACACTAACCGGCGCGAAGAAATGTTTCAAATCGGTTGGGCAGCAGTCGAGAATCGCCAGGCGATGATTAAAATCGAGCCTGAAAATCCGTCGAACTACGCCAATCTCGCCGCGATGTACGGCTGGTTTGGCGACAAAAATCTGTTGTTCGGTCGGCGGACGGAAGCGGTTGAAAATTACCGGAAAGGCGTCGAAATCATTGAACAGGCAATCGAAAAGCAAACGCCGAAAAACACTTCACCGGAAGCGCGCGCCGAATTTGCGCGGCTGCATTTTATCAAAGGCTGGTTGACGAACGGCGCGGGCGAACCCGAAAAAGCGATCGAGATTTTTCGCAGTTCGGCGGAAATCGCCAAACAGGTTTTTATCGAGAATGCGGCGGTGGTCGGCAATTTTCGGCGGGTCGTCAGCAATTTTGAAGACATTGCGGTCATCTACGAAAAACAAAACGATTTTCAAGCGGCGATGGATGCCTATTTGACTGCTGTTAATTTGGTGGACGAAGGTTTGAAAAGGCGTGAAATTCCCGAATACGGAAACCTGCTCTATTCCAAATGTTTCTATACGGTTTTTGCCGGAAAGATGGCTGCCAGGCTCGGCAAAAAGAGCGAAGCCCGTCAATATTTCAGCGAAGGCGAGGAGTTTTGCCGGCAAAATATCAAACAGGACGAAAACGACGCGGGAAGCATCTTTGAAAGCCAGCCTTATTTTTTTGAAATCGCCGATTTTTACGTTGCTTCCGGCGAAAAAGAAAAAGCCGTCGAGCAACTGATCGATTTATCAAAAAAATTGCAGAATGTGTTGGACAAAAACCGGTCAGATTTGATAGCGGCGTTTTCGTTTGCCGAAACCTTTGAAAAAATCGGGGACATCGACCGCGGAAAATCACGCGAATTTTACAAAAGATCCGTCAAGATTTGGCGCGATTACGGCGCGGAAAATTTACTTGTGCCGGAAGAAACGGACAAAATGAAACGGGTTGCGGAAAAATTCGAAAAACTGGAAGAATAAAAAAAGACCGGATAGATTATCCGGTCTTTGCGGGTCGGAAAACAAAAAGGCAAATTAACGATATTGTTCTTTTCCGACGATCAAATTATTCTGGACACTAAAAACGCCGCTCACGCCGTTTGCCAGAATATTTGCCAGATTATAATCGCCGCGTCCCGAAACATAACCTTCAAGCGTGACATGACCGTTCTCAACAATTATTCTGACCGAAGGATTCGGCTCTTGCAGATAGCGGTAAAGACCGCCGCCGTTTCTGGAAAATGTCCGAAGCATTTGCCGGCGAATCGAATTGTCGAAACCCGAAAGCGGCAAAATTTCAATGTTGTTGACAACGTTGCCGATGCCGTCGATATCTTTGACCCAACGTTCCGCGTCTTTTTTGTTTCTCGCGACCGCGACTTTTCCGGATAAAGTGACGTTGTTGCCGTCAACCTTAAAAGCAATATGATCGAAAACGCCGTAATACGGAAGTTTGATCAGCTCCTTGAAAACTTTTCTTTCAAGGGTTTGCGTTGATTTGGCTTCTGAAAAATCCTGCGCGTTTACGGACACGAATGAAACAGCTAAGATGGCGATCGATAATACGATAAAATTTCTAATGACTTTCATAATTTTAATTCTCCTACCAAAAAAAATTCCATAAACTCTACAATTTATGGATGAATAACAGACGGTAAAAGATGTCATTTTTTTGCTCGTTTCGGCAGGAATTCAGGATAAATTCAGGATAAATTCAGAAAAAACTCAGAGCCGGAAAATCATCCGGCGGAAAACCCGAGTTGCCGGAGGGCTTCGTAGAGGACGATCCCGACGCTATTGGCGAGATTTAAACTGCGGACGTTTTTGTTCGGCATCGGGATCGTTAGACAGCGTTCCCAATTTTTCCGGAGCAAATCTTCGGGCAAACCGCGGGTTTCGCGCCCGAAGATCAGACAATCGCCGTCCTTAAATTGCCAGTCCGCATAGGTTTTATCGGTTTTTGTCGTAAAATACAAAAAACGCGAAGCGGGCAACGCCTCGTAAAGCCGTTCGAGATCAAGATGCCGGTGAAGCCGAACTTCGTTCCAATAATCGAGTCCGGCGCGTTTCAAAGTCCGGTCATCCATCCGAAAACCGGTCGCGCCGACGATATGCAGTTCCGTAAAAGTGGCGGCGCAGAGACGGGCAATATTTCCCGTGTTCGGCGGAATTTCGGGTTCGACCAGCGCAATATGAAGCATCCCGTCAATGATAAATGATAAATATTAAATAACAAATGAAAAGCATCTTTTCGAAAGGGTTTTTCATCAATTCAACTGTATTTATCGCGGAAAGTTGTGCCGAATCGGATGGTTTATGTTACAATCCGCATTTAGTCTGCCAAAACCGAACAAATAACCAAGGAGAAATTTTAGTGTTTTTGAGTTTTAGAACCATCATTTTGTTCACTTTATTGATTTTGACAAGTGCTTCGCTCGCTTTCGCTCAAAACGTGACCGTCAGCAAGGATAAAACGGATAAAAAAGAGGAAAAATCCAATCCTAAACAGCCGAATGCCGATCTCAAAACGGCGACGGCTGATCAGATTGCCGAATCAGCGATTTATATCTACGGCGGTCTGCTCGGCAGACAAAATCTCAATCAAATTCGTAAAACAACGCTCGAACGCGGCAAAATCTCGCTCACCAATTCTGCCGGCAAAACCGAATCGGCAAATTACGAACGCTGGATTTTGCGCGGCGACAATCTGAACAAGGAAAAAATTCGTTTTGACCAGACATTTCCCGACGCCAAATATGCCCTGATTTACACCGGCGAAAAAATCTTCGGACTTTATAACGATTCGGTTTTCACACCGCGCGAAGACGCTTCAAGCTCATTCCAAAGTCAAATCTGGCACGGACTTGAAGCCCTTCTTCGTTATAAGGAAAACGAAGCCACGCTGAAGCTTTCGGGACGCGAAAAAATAATGGGCGTCGATTTTTATTTGCTCGACGTGACGGATAAACAAAATCGCAGTACGCGTTTTTATGTCAGTTCAAAAAGTTTCCGCGTGATGATGCTCGAATACGAAGTAACCGGCATTAAATATAAACGAAAATATTACGATTACCGATATGCGCAAGGCACTTTGGTTCCTTACCGGACAGTGCTTTGGGCAAACGATAAACAGATCGAGGAGATCGAAGTCGGAACAATCACGTTCGGGCAAAAGATCGAGGAAACGATGTTTCAGGAAGGCTAATAAAAAAATCTTTGCAACTTTATTTCGGCTTGTTGGTGAAAAGGGTTTATGAGCAGTACCCGATTTATTTATTTTAAGGAGTAAAACCAATGAACAAGCCGAAATTTATTTTTAAACTATTTCTATTTCTATCAGTTTTGAGCGTCACCAATTCTTTCGCGCAAAACGAAACCAAAACGCCGCCAGCCGACCAGTGTTATGAAGTTGTCCTGCAAATTTTGATTGCTTCAAACAACGCCGCCGAAAAAAATGTCGTTCCGCCGACGCTTTCAAATGTCGTCAAAAAACTGAAAACTCTTTACGCTTTTTCAGACTATCGCCTGACGACGACATCTCTTCAGCGAACATCAAATTCCATCAAATACAAAAGCCTGCTTAGCGATTTCAGTCAAAATCCAGACAACGCCGCACCTGTTTTTTCGGAATGGGCGCTTATGAATCTGCGGAATCTGCCGAATTCAAGCGGACGCAACACACTTCAATTTGAATATTTCAAATTCGATGCGCGGATTCCTGTAATGACTGAAAGGGTCAAGGACGCCAGCGAAAAAACTGCGCCAATCGTTAATTACGATTCGGTCGGCATCTCGACGACGCGCTTTAGCTTAAGTGAAAATGAAGCGACCGTGATCGGAAGTCTGGCAACTTCAAAACCCGGTGAATTGATGTTTCTGGTTTTGACGGTCAAACCTGTTGAATAATCGCGAATCGTGAATCGTAAATTGTCATATGCAATAAACCCGTTTTACTTATTACGATTTACGATTCACGATTCACGATTTACTTTTTGCAACCTTTCAAGCCGTCAGGCGTGACTTAAAACGTAAGGCGGCTTTTGTTTTGATTGAAATTCTATTGTAAAAAAGTATGAGTGTATGGCTTTGGACAAATTCGAGAATCGGGATGCGGAGGTGCGAGAAAAAACCGTGTCCGCTAAACGAGAGTCCGACCATCAGCTGATCGAAGCCACCAAACAGGGCGACGAAGCGGCATTTGCCGAAATCGTCAACCGCTACCGGAATCAATTGACAAATTATCTTTTCCGGATGCTGAACGACTACGAGGAAGCGGTCGATCTGGCGCAGGAAACGTTCGTCCGCGTGTATTTTGCGCTCGAACGCTATCACACGGACTATGCTTTTTCGACCTATATTTACCGGATTGCGACAAATCTGGCGATCAGCGAAATCCGTAAAAAACGGCGGCGCAAGCTGCTTTCGCTGACAAGTTTTTTTCAGGGCGAAGATAATGAAACGCAGGAATTTCATCCGCCCGACGAAAAATCTTTGCCCGATGAAGATCTGATTGAAAACGAGCGCAACCGGACGATCGAAAAGGCGATCGCGACCTTGCCCGACAAATATCGGGCGCCGATCGTTTTGCGCGAGATTCAGGAACTCAGTTACGAGGAAATCGCCCGAATTTTAGGACTCGGGCTGGGCACGACAAAATCGCGCATCAGCCGCGCACGCGGGCTTTTGCGCGATAAACTAAAAAATTATTTTGACTGAAAATGATAACGGAAGAATCAACCAACGACCACGAAATTTTAAGCCCTGACGAACAAAAGGTGCGCGAACTGTGTCTTTCTCTAAAAAAAGTTGACGCGCCGAAAGATTTCGATTTTAAACTCAAGGCGCGAATCGCCAATACGAATTCAAACGCTTTTCAGCCGCGTTTCGGCTTGGCGTTTCGCTACGCACTGCCGGCGCTCGCGATGATTTTTGCGTTGAGCTTTCTGGCTTACACCAGCGGAATCTTTTCATCAAATAACGTTCCGGTCATCGCCGACGGTTCGCCGGAAAAAACAAATTCGTCGCTGCCGCAAAATACGATGGCTTCGACATTTCCCACGACGACAGAAAACGAAAACACAAATGAAAATTTAGCCGTTTCAAATTTGAGTCAAAATTTGCCGAAAATTCCGGAAAATGAAATTGCCGAAAATAATCCTCAAAAACCGAAACCCGAGAAAAAACGTGAGGGGAAAAATGATAATTTTAATGGTTCTGAGTTGAAATCCGTAAAACCTCCGGAGATTGTTGTACCGAACTTTAGCTCAAATGTCATTCCTCAGAAACCGCAAAATGTCGAAAAAGTAACTTCGCTGCCGGTCAAAGAAATTCTTGCCCAATTTGGCATCAATGCGGCTTTCGAAAACGGTAAATGGATTGTCAAATCGGTTGTTCAAAACGGCGTCGGCGAAAGCTCCGGCATCAGGGAAAATGATATTGTCGAAGCCATTGACAATCAGACGGTTTCAAACGAACCGGTTTCTGCCAAAACTCTCAATGTTAAAAATATTACCGTCACGCGCGGCGGCGGAAAACTGGAGATCAAACTACGCAATAAACAGTAAATTTTAGTGACAAATTGTCTTTTTGAGCAATAAGTCGGTCAAGTTGACCGACTTATTTTTTTCACACATCGTTAAACAAAATTTATCTTGACAAAATTATTGCCAACAATCTAAATTGAATGTGGCGGAAAAATTATTCAATTTGACATTCGTTCAAATTGACCGAAATTCCAAACCTTATTCCCCGAAATCAATTCTACAAATCAAAAATTTTCGAAATATCGCGAAAAAAATCCATTTCTATTTAGGGAGCAAATAATTAATGTTTGGTGAAAATAAAGGTGTCCAAATAACGACTCAACTGTGCAGAAAAATCGTTTCTGCATTTTTAGTATTCAGCTTTGTCATGATCTCGCTGACCTCAAGCGTCAAAGCGGCGGGCGACAAATCAAAATCCGTTGCCAATAAAACAACAAAATCAAAGATCGTCGCCGATGTGAAATTGGACGGTTTTCAAGCCGAAACATTTTCCGGCGCGACAAAATTGACGTGGAAAACGAGTTTCGAGCAAAACACGCTCGGATTCAAGCTCTGGCGCGAAGATAAAGGACAGCGAATTCTCGTCAACGAAGAAATGGTGGCAGGCAGTTTTCTCAAGGTCAGCACCGGAATTTTACCGGCGGGAAGCGAATATAATTTTTATGACCGCACTGATTCGCTGAATGTTTACTACTGGCTCGAAGCGGTTGATGTCAATTCGCAAAGCCGTTGGTTCGGACCGGTTTTTCCGCAGATGAGTTTTTCAAAAACGGATGCGGCAACCGAATCGGAAACGATTTCGGCATTTAATAATCGTGCCGACGGGCAGCGTCAACAGATCGATCGGGTGAATTTTTTAACGCCGGTCTTGAAAAAGAGCAAAAATCAGAGTCCGCAAGCGGCGGACGGCAATTTGCTGACGAACGATCCGAACGCGCTCAAAATCGAAGTTCGCAATCGCGGAATTTATCACATCGACGCGCAGAGTTTGACGGAGCACGGTTTCAACAGTTTTGATTCGGAAAACTGGAAGCTTTTTGTCGGCGGCGTCGAACAGCCGATCGTTGTCAACGCTGACGGTTCGATGGAGTTTTTCGGGCAAAACATCGACACCCTGCAAACGAATGCCAATGTTTACTGGTTGATCACCGATACAACTCCCGGACAAAGAATAAATCGCGTTTCGCAAACCTATCTTCAATCCGCCAATTATAGCTGGACACAGGTGACGGCGGAAAGAAAGGACAGAATGTTGCGCGTCACTTCCGTATTGAACGGCGCGCGTGAAAATTGGTTTGGGACGGTCGTCAACGGCACCGCCTCAAATCAGACCTTAAATCTCAGCGAGATTGCCACCGACAGCGAACAAACGGCAACCTTGGGCGTGGATTTGCAAGGTTTAACCGCCGTTCCTCATCGCGTTGCGGTGGTGTTGAACGGAGTCGCCGTCGGTCAGATCAGTTTTTCCAACTACGAACGAACTCCCTGGACCGCCAATATTCCGCTGGCGAGATTGGTCGAAGGCACAAATACGATCACTTTACAGGCAGTCGGCGGTTCGTCG